>JBFHEW010000138.1:0-6560 GCA_041583955.1 Bacteroidia bacterium
AATGGCAACCTTGAACTGATCGGAGAAGAGAGAAACGTGGATACCCGCACCAAGATCGAAAGGATCCATGATGCGGTGGTTCTGGGCATATCCGATTATTTCAGGAAGTTGGGTTTCAAGAAGGCGATACTCGGACTTTCTGGCGGTATTGATTCGGCTGTGGTGCTGTACCTCGCCCAAAAAGCGTTGGGGCCCGAAAATGTCCGGACACTGTTGATGCCATCCGCATTCTCTTCCGATCATTCGGTAAGCGATTCCGTCAGGCTGTCTGAGATACTCGGCACCGAATACGAGATCATTTCCATCGAAAATCTATTTCAGAATTTTCAGCAGGACCTGAAGCCGGTGTTCGGCAACCTGCCTTTCAATCTGGCCGAAGAGAATCTCCAGGCAAGAATACGCGGGGTGCTTCTCATGGCGGTTTCAAACAAGTTTGGAAATATTCTGTTGAATACATCGAACAAGAGCGAATGCGCAGTTGGGTATTCGACCATTTACGGTGATATGAACGGTGGACTTTCGGTAATTGCCGATCTGTATAAGACAGAAGTGTACGAGCTGGCGCGATGGATCAATAGGAATGGTGAGGTGATTCCGGAGAACATCATCACCAAGGCCCCGAGTGCTGAACTGAGGCCCGACCAGAAGGATTCCGATTCTTTGCCAGATTATGACATTCTGGATAGGATCTTGATAGAGTACATCGAAAACCGTAGAGGACCTTCCGAGATCATCTCCATGGGACATTCGGAAGAACTGGTAAACCGGATACTTCGGTTGGTGAATTTGAATGAGTATAAACGATTTCAGACCCCACCTATACTAAGGGTGAGTAAAAAAGCGTTCGGCATGGGCCGAAGAGTTCCAATTGTGGGTAAGTATCTTTGCTGAATAAAATAAGAACGATGAAAAAGTTTGTTGCAATATTGTTGGTAGTGATGGTTGGAGTTGGTTGCGCCACCAAGGATGAAAGGGCACGCAACAACATCTCCAAGACATGGCGTATTTCCAAAGTGTTTCAGAACGGGAACGATGTAACAGAATCGTATCTTGAAACACGTGCCAACTACCGTATAAAGTTCAACAGCAGTGGTTCATTCGAAGAAAGCTATTCTCCTTTCAGCGGAGGTACCACTGAGAACATTACCGGAACATGGGTATTCTCTGACGGAACCAATAAGGTGACACTAACGGATAACAGCCAGACCCGCGTTTATCAGATAAACGAGTTGGATAAGGATGTGCTCAACATCAAAGACCTAGGGTCTACCAATAACCGCGAGATTCAGTTCGTTCCTGCCTGATCAGTCAATGGTCCAGGTGCTTTTGCCTCGGAGCAGTGCGTTCAGGTCACCCTTACCGAATTTGTTCTTAGCCTGAGCCACCTGCTCAATAAGAAGGTCTTCGTAACAGGCCCTGTCTTCCGTGTAGAACACTCCGAACGGCCGTGGGAAGTTCCCTTCCAATGCTGGGTCCTGATAGAAACGGACAAGGATATTGGCTTTGGCCCGGTCTGTCTCATCATGGATCCAAAGGTCGTTTTCGCTCACGTCTTCCAGCTTCACAATAACAGGAGTGAATCCGTCAAGTTTGATTCCGAATTCCTTGTTCGCGCCATAGACCAACGGTTTTCCGTGTTCTACGAATAAGGTTTGGTTCCCTTTTGTTTCCTTGTCGGTCATTCCGAAGAACGCCCCATCGTTGAACACATTACAGTTCTGGTAGATCTCTACCATGGAAGTGCCTTTGTGCGCATTTGCCCGCGAAAGCACATCGCGTAGATGCACCGGGTCGCGATCCATGGTGCGGGCGTAGAACGTAGAGTCTGCGCCAAGGCACAACGCTGCCGGATTGAACGGGTGATCCAATGAACCCATAGGGGTGGATTTGGTTGTCTTGCCTTCCTCAGAAGTAGGGGAGTACTGTCCTTTGGTCAAACCATAGATCTGATTGTTGAACAGCAGAACGTTGATGTTGAAGTTCCTTCTTAGCAGATGGATGAGGTGGTTTCCACCAATGGAAAGCGCATCGCCATCACCGGTTATCATCCAAACGCTCAGGTCAGGATTCGTTGCCTTCAGTCCGCTTACAACCGCTGGCGCACGCCCATGAATGCTGTGCATTCCGTACGTGTTCATGTAATAAGGGAAACGGCTACTGCATCCGATACCGGAAATGAAAACCACGTTTTCGCGCTTTACTCCTAGTTCAGGAATCACTTTCTGAACCTGCTTCAGGATGGAGTAGTCGCCACAACCGGGACACCATCTTACCTCTTGGTCTGTTTCAAAATCCTTGGCGGTCAACGCGCCATTCAATACTTCTGCCATGTCTAATTAAGTATTTCCAGAACCTTGTCCTTTATCTCGTTCTTGCTGAACGGTATTCCCTTCACCTTGTTCAATGAAACAGTCGGGATAAGGTATTGGCTTCGGACCATCATGTTCAGCTGGCCCATGTTCATTTCGGGTATCAGAACGGTATCGAAACTCCGCAGCACCTCTTCGAAGTTCTTTGGGAACGGGAATAGATACCTCACATGTGCATGCGAAACCGAATGTCCTTCTGCAATGAGTTCTTTGGTGGCTGCCTTTATGGCACCGAAGGTGGATCCCCAGCCTAGCACCAACACCTTTCCTTTTTTCTCGCCCAGTTCAATATCCTGGAGAGGGATGTTATTGGCGATGTTCGAGATCTTCTTCGCTCGGGTATTCACCATGTGTTGGTGATTGTCGGGGTCGTAACTGATGTTTCCGGTACCGTCCTGCTTTTCAATTCCTCCTACGCGATGCTCCAGTCCCAATGTTCCTGGAATGGCCCACTTGCGTACCAGGTTCCCATCCCGTTCGTAGGGCAGGTATTCTCCATCTTTCAGGTCGCTTGGTTTGGCAAAGTTGCCTCGGAAAGCCGGTAATTCATCTTCGGTAGGGAATCGCCACGGCTCGGCACCATTTGCCAGGTATCCATCAGATAGGAAAAACACCGGTGTCATGTGTTCTACTGCCAATCGGCAGGCCTCAAAGGCCATTTGAAAACAATCGGCCGGGGTAGCTGCCGCTACTACGGCCACTGGTGCTTCACCGTTCCGACCGTAAACCGCCTGAAGCAGGTCTGCCTGTTCTGTTTTGGTAGGAAGTCCTGTAGAGGGGCCTCCGCGCTGCACGTTTACGATGACCAAAGGAAGCTCCAACATCAACGCCAGTCCTATCGCTTCGCCCTTCAAGGCAATTCCCGGACCGCTGGATGCGGTAATGCCTAATGCTCCTCCGAAAGATGCGCCTATGGCTGATGCCACTGCCGCGATCTCGTCTTCTGCCTGAAATGTCTTAACTCCGAAATTCTTATGCTTGGCAAGTTCGTGCAGTACGTCTGATGCAGGCGTGATAGGGTACGAACCATAGAACAGTTCGAGTCCGGAACGTTGGGCTGCTGCGATCAGTCCCAATGCAGTTGCCTGATTTCCCATCATGTTACGGTACGTGCCTTTGGGCATATCAGCCTTTGCCACGCTGAATCGAGTGGTCGGTGTCTCCGTGGTATCTCCGAAATTGTATCCGGCTCGCAGCACCTTGCTGTTAGCCTCCACGATTTCCGGTTTCTTCTTGAACTTCTCAGAAAGATATTTCAGCGTTGGTTCCAACGAACGGTCGAACATCCAGAGGACGTATCCGAGCACGAACATGTTCTTCGTTCTGTCAATGTCCTTCTGGCCAAGTCCGCTGTCTTTCAAGCATTCCTTGGTCAGTTTTGTAACCTCGATTGGGTATACCTTATAGTTTGATAGTGAGCCATCTTCCAATGGACTCACGCCACTGTCCACCTTGGCCAAGCGAAGGTTCTTTGCATCGAATCCATCGGTATTGGCAATGATGATACCGCCCTTCTTAAGGCTTTTAAGATTGGCTTTGAGGGCCGCTGCATTCATCACCACCAATGCATCACACTCGTCTCCAGGCGTAAAGATCTCGATGCTTCCGAAATGAAGTTGAAAGCCCGAAACACCTGCCAAAGTGCCTTGTGGGGCGCGTATTTCAGCAGGAAAATTCGGGAAAGTACTGAGGTCGTTTCCGAAAAGGGCGTTCGTGTCGGTGAATTGTGTTCCAGTAAGTTGAATTCCATCTCCGGAATCTCCGGCAAAAAGGATGGTTATCTCCTTCGGGTTTTCTAATGTGGCAGACATGCTTGTTTTTGAGGTCGACAAAGGTAATGGCTATGCTTGATCAGACCTACTACGATTTCAGAACCGATGAGGTCTTGGTTCGGTTTCAGGTAGTAAGTGCTTCAACGGCCCGTATCTGGGGCACGGAGCGTTTCACTGCTTCTTCAACTCCTGCTTTGAGGGTCATTTCGCTCATGTTGCAGTTTTTACATGAACCTAGCAGTCGTAATTGTACCACCATGTCGTCTGTAATATTGACGAGTTCCATATCGCCACCATCGGCAGCAAGGAAAGGGCGCATCGTTTCCAACGCTTCCTCAACCTTATCCCTTAATTCCGCGTCCATTGTCATTGATCATCGTGTGGTTATTTCCACCCGCTTGGTGGCTTCTTTTGTTGCGTTACGTTTCTCTACTTCCTGATTGACGGCCAATGCAAGGTCTTTGAACACCTTGGCTATAGGCGTGGTGTCCTGCAATAGGGCTGGGCGTCCCACATCTCCTGCTTCGCGTACCGATTGTACCAACGGAATCTGACCTAGCAGGGGAACTTTTATCTGTTCTGCCAATCCTTTCACACCATCTTTCCCGAATATGTAATACTTGTTTTCCGGTAGTTCGGCAGGGGTGAACCACGCCATGTTCTCAATGAGGCCGAGTACGGGTACATTGATACTATCTAGGCGGAACATGGCAACGCCTTTACGGGCATCGGTAAGTGCTACTTCCTGCGGGGTGCTGACGACTACGGCTCCGGTAACAGGTACGGCCTGCACAATGGTCAAATGTACATCTCCGGTGCCAGGAGGCAGGTCGAGCAGGAGGTAGTCCAACTCGTCCCACCATACGTCTCCGAACATCTGCTTCAACGCTTTGGTGGCCATGGGGCCGCGCCACACGATGGCCTGCGTTGGGTCGGAGAAGAATCCGATGCTCATCACCTTTACGCCATAACTCTCAACAGGTAACATGTATTGCTTGCCCTCAATGACGGTGACCTTCGGCTTTTCGCTGATGATGTCGAACATCAATGGCATGCTCGGGCCGTAAATATCCGCATCGATCAATCCTACTTTGAATCCCTGTTTTGCCAACCCAACAGCCAGATTGGCCGTTACGGTGCTCTTTCCAACACCACCTTTACCAGAAGCAACGGCAATGATATTCTTCACCTTATTCAAGGTAGGCGGTCCTTGTGGTCCTGACTGAACAGGCTTTGCTGCTATGTTCACTCGAACCATCACCTTACCGAATGTTCCGGTGAGGGTAGTAGCGATATCGTCCTCCAGTTTTTTGCGGATGTTCAGTGCAGGGCTCTTTATTTCGAGGTCGATGTCAACCTCCGTTCCGAAAACCTGGATGTTCTTCAATTCGCCACTTTCTACAATGCTGACGTTACCAGCTGGCGATTTAACGCCCTTGAGGGCTTCTTGTACGCTTTGCTTATTTAGATTCATTCTAAACGCAAAGGTAGTGATAGATTAAAAGCGAAGTATGGATGTATTGATAGAAAGAAGACAGATGCGTAACTAATTGTTGGTTGGGTGGTTTGTCACTTCTTTTCGTTAAAATTGAGGGTTAACAAACGCCACATCATGTTCAGATTTCCCTTCGCCATCATAGCCATTGCAGCCTGCGCTGTTCTCACTGCTTCCATGTTGGTTCGGCCCGTTACGTACGATGGTCAGACCCCGGTCAGCAGTGTTCTTATAGCCCTAGGAGATAAGACTCCAGACCACTACATCGGTACGCAGGATATGGAAAAGATAGAGAAGGGTAAGGATCTGGTGATGTCGGGCGGCCCGTGGATGGACGGCAAGGTGGAGTACCGCCTTTCTGAACATTTTGTCTGTATCGATTGCCACAATATTCTGCCCGAGGCTCCATTTGCAGACGACAACGATCCCGATAGCCGGTTGCAATATTCAAAGGAATTCAACCAACCGTATCTGCCCGGGTCTACCCTCTACGGCATTACCAACCGAACAAGTTGGTTCAATGGAGATCATGAAAAGAAGTATGGCAAAGAGTTGGTGGAACCTGCACGGAACGACCTTAGAAATGCCATTCAACTGTGCTCAAAGGAGTGTTCGGTAGGTCGCGAACTGACAGAGGATGAAATGGAGTCGATGCTTCATTTCCTCAATGCCATTGAATTGAAATTGAAAGACCTGAACCTCTCTGAGGAGGAATTGGCGCAGATAGCGAAGGTTGGCCAGACGCCTGAAGAGAAGGCGGCAAACATCGATCTCATCAAGTCTAAATACCTACTGGGATATCCGGCAACGTTTGTTGAGGAGATTCCGAAGAAGCAACGGAAAATGGGAGCCGAAGGAAACCTTGATAATGGAAAATGGATCTATGAGAAAAGTTGTCTTCATTGCCACGCTCCGGACAAAACG
>JBFHEW010000139.1:0-6547 GCA_041583955.1 Bacteroidia bacterium
CAGTGGTGGCAGTAATGCATTACCGGACACATTCGGGTGCTTTTCAGGAATTTCCAAGTGCTTCAACCTCCTTTACCAGCACGGGGTCGGTACTGACATTTACGATTGGTTTCAATTCATTTCTGTCTTTTTCTGTTCCGTCTATTGGTCATATCATCTTATAAGGTCAAGGATTGCGCTTTGGTTGATGATTCCTGTCGTTGCAAGCCTGCTCGACCCCTTTATGCCATTTGAATTTTCTAAGACGTCAATGCTCCTCTCGGTAACGGGGCTACACATTATGCTTTCGGATGGTCGATTATTAGCGTACGTATTCGGTATCTGTCTGTTCTCGCTGGGCTTTTTAGTACGGCCAGAGCCAGTGATCATCTGCATGATTCTCTTCTTCGCGGCAACCTTGCTACACCTACGTTCATCACTGAAACCGTTAAAGACCCTTGCATTGCCGTTTCTTACCGTAATGGTCTTGAGTGCCGTGTTTCTGAACTCCTCTCGAACCAAGGAAGACATCTATTACAGAGAGTTTCGCAAATACGAGTACACGCTTGTCGACTTCAGGAAAGGCCAGATTGACGATGTGCAACTGAATCCGGTAGATAAAATGAAGTTGCAGGCAGCTCAAGGATTCTTCTTTGCAGACCGTGAGGCATTGAACACATCCTTTTTTAAGGAGATCGGCATTCAGCCGTTGGACAAAACCCCTGTGTCGCTTTTGAGAGCTTTCTGGAAGACAGAGTGGACCTATGATGGCTTGAGTAGATTCACTACCGGGATATTCAACCTGAAGTTTCATTTCTTATGCCTGTTGCTGACAGGCCTACTCCTGTGGAACAAGAACCGTACAAAAGTGCTGGTCCTGACAATGGCCTTACTATTGATCGTGGGGTTCAGCGTCTTCCTTAAAACAGAAAACCATTTCATCAGCTCCTCTATGATGACCACCTTCTTGCTCATAGGTGTTTTGAAAGACAGAATTCCAGATGGTTCTGAATCAGAAAACCGTTCAACGCCTGTTTTCATACTTGTGCTTATGCTATTCGCTTCATCACTTATGATCGTGGAAAAAGTGCAACTGGTTTCTGCTTCTAAAAGGACATCCGAGTATTACAACTCCGTTCAGGACAAGCTTGAGGATCTTAACCCTGAGACGCTCGTGTACAACATCTCTTATTGGGACAAATTGCACTACCGATTGTTTTCCCCTGTTCAACCGGAAGGGTCGTACAAGGCAACTGTGATTGACGGTGGAGCTCTATACCTTAATGAAGACTACCAAGGTTTGATGTCAGACCGAACAGGTCGGAGTCGATTTGAGGACCAATTCCTTTATCTTGTCGAAGAGGGTCGGTTCTTTGTTTCATCTCAAAAACGAATGTCGCTCATGACAGATTACATGAACGTTGTGCATGGGCTTGGTCTGCAGTATGAAACCTTAATGATGTTCCCAAGTAATGACAGCACATTGAATTCTAAGTCAATTGGCATCCATAAGTTTTCGCTTCATCGGTCCGGAAAGGATGAAGAATGAATCTGACTGTTTTATTGTCAGTATATCCTTCGGTCATAGAAAGGATGCATGTAGTGCTACCTTTGGTTCATAAATCAATACGTTCTGAATAAAGTGAATAGTGATACTGAAACTGTCGAAGAAATAGTCGTTTCGGCATCGCCAAAAAGTCTTTTGGAGTACCTAAGAGAGGTATGGTCGATGAGACGCTTTGCAGTGACGCTCGCACAACGCGAAGTAAAAGTCCGGCATGCGAACACCTATTTCGGTCTCTTTTGGGTGCTTCTCCAGCCCTTACCTTCCATTGTGGTGTTCACCTTCTTTTTTGACAGGATCATTCAAGTTGACACCGACAACGTTCCATACTCGATCTTCGCTCTCATCGGTTTAATAGGCTGGAATTATTTCACCTACCTGTCGGTATCTCTTGGCAATGTGCTTTATGAGTCAGTAGACCTGATCAAAAAGATATCCTTTCCACGGTTCCTATTGCTCGTATCCAGAATACTTTCCGGAGCACTCGACTTTGGGGTTTCCTTGGTTCTGGTAGCCGTTGCAATGGTACTTTTCGGGACATTCCCAAATCATCAGATCGTTTTTTTTCCGGTCTTCATCCTATTGAACATCCTGTTTGGTTTTACAATTGGCATCTGGATCTGTATACTGACGTACAGACGACAAGACCTGATGCACGTTTTACCTGTTATCATCAATTTCAGCATTTGGCTTACCCCGGTGTTCTTTCCAACCACGGTTTTACCGGCCGACCTTGCCAATGCCATGTACCTCAATCCAATGACATTGATCTGCGAAGGATACCGATTCTCACTTGTTGGCGCTCCGGCTCCTGAACTTGTTCATTTCGCCCCTGTGCCCTTCATGCTGTTTTTCTTGGTTCTGGGTGTAAATCGATTCCGTAAGATCGATCCGTTCATCTCTGAGCATCTCTGAAATGGTGGTGCTGAGATGTACCCGCCAACGGATTGGTTAAATTTGGGTTTTGGTAAACGAATTAGGAATGAGTGTAGTTGGTCTAAAAGAAGCGGTTCTTGGAAAAAGCTTGAGCGAGAATGGCTACGGAGTCATAAAAGGCCTTCTCGGAACAGAGACGATTGCAAAACTGTCAGCATTTTTCTTTCAGCATGTGGACGCATCTGGAGTGGAAGCACCTTTCTTCACTACCCATTGGAGCAGATCCGACCTCTACCGTAGGCAGATGGATGACTTCGTGACCAAAGAGGTGCTACCATTGGCCGATCGGTGGTTTGATGACTACAAGTGTCTCTTAGGGTATTATCTATTTAAAAAACCAGGAAAGGAAGGTCGTGTAACTCCCCACCGGGATTGGTCTTTAACGGACGAGTCTGAGCATTCAGGTCTGATCCTGTGGATACCTTTAACAGACATTACCGACAAAAACGGAGGGCTTGAGCTGTTCGCGAACAGTCATTTGAACGCTCCGATCCGTGGAACGAACATCCACCCAGCAGTTCCGGAAGGTCTGAATGCCATCAAGATCCATCCAAAGGCCGGAGACGCTGTTGTGATGGATAACAGACTTGCTCACGCTTCCGAACCGAACCAAAGCAGCGAAGACAGGCTGGCTGTCGGTTTGATCCTGATGCCGAAGGAAGCCGAAATACTGCACTACTTCTCTCGAGACGACCTCTCTGGGCGAAGGACCATCAAAGTCGGGGACGACTTTCTCCGCAATTCATACTTCGACTACAAGAACCCATTATCAGCTCAGCACCTTGATGCTTTCACTGATATTTCGGGGATGAACACAGAATTTGGTAAGGGTAAAAAGAAGCATCAGACCTTTAAAGACAAAGGGCTTGATGAAGAATTCGAGAAATTCGGGTATGTGATTGTGAAGAATTTTCTGGATGCAGAAACGATATCACATCTCCGCAGCGTTTATCACCAGAATACTGACGTGGTAACGGATAAATCGTTCTTCATCAGCCAATGGAGCAACAAACGCGCCTTGAAAGATCGAATCAACACCGAGGTTCAAAAAGCCTTGGTTCCGCGTGCCCAGAAGTATCTGAACGATTTCGAGCCCGTATTTGCCGTTTTCGGAGTGAAGCACCCAAAGCCCGACAGCAACATGTACCTGCATCAGGATTGGGCACATGTTGACGAAACCTATTTCCGAACTGTCAATGTCTGGTGCCCTTTGTTGTCCCTCACTTCTGATCACGGTCCTGTTCACCTCATCAAAGGAAGTCACCGACTTTTCGACACATGGAGAGGTGTTGACATCCCAGACTCTTTCTTGGATATTGGCGCTGAAAACCTGAAGCCATATCTCACCGAGATCATACTGGAAGCTGGTGATGTAATCATGTGGGACCATCGGATCATACATGGTTCCGGTGTCAATAAATCAGACACCACAAGAGTGGCGGCCATCGTGAACATGAAGCCTAAGGACGCCACGTTCTACCTGTTTTACGCGGATTCCCGAACAGACACGAAAAAGATTGAAGTGTTTGAACCACCTGCTGATTTTTTCACCGCCAATGATTCTGCCAACGAACCCGAGTTGGTAAAGGAACGGGCTTTGTTCCGTTACCGTTTTCCTTACGAACCATTACATGTATCAGAGCAACAGCTGAGGAGTTTTCTCTCTGAGGAATTTTCTCTCATCGACTAGAGTATGCGATCGGTAGCGCCAATATTGAAAGTCAACGGAATCAGCAAGACCTTCAAAAGGTCTGCAAAGTTCCGGGTCGCAAGCGAAAATGACAACAAGGAAAAGACCGTTCTTGATGCCATTTCTTTTGAATTGATGCCTGGAGATGTCTTAGGTCTGATAGGAAACAACGGAGCGGGTAAAAGCACTCTGCTTAAAATAATCTCAGGCCTGATCACACCGGATGCTGGTGAAATCCGCTATTCGGGTAGGCTAGCATCCATATTGGAAATAGGGTCTGGCTTTCACTATGACCTGACAGGTAGGGAGAACATTTACATGTCTGGGCAACTACTAGGGTTGAGTAAGAACGATGTCGATGTCCATATCGCAGATATCATCAGGTTCAGTGGGCAAGAAGAGCATTTGGATGTCCCTGTCAAATACTATTCGAACGGCATGTTCCTACGCTTGGCCTTTTCCGTTGCAACCACATTTCCATCTGACATACTCCTACTTGATGAGGTGATGAGCGTTGGAGACCTGAAGTTTCAACAAGAATCTAGCAAGAGAATACAACAGATCACAAAAAGTGGCACCACGGTGATTTTATCCAGCCATGAACTCTCTTCTGTTCAAATGTTATGCAACAAGGTATTATTGCTAAAAGAGGGTAAGATCGTTGCGTTCGGAGATCCGGTTTCCATCATCCAAGACTACCTCCAACAGGAAACTTTCAATTCACTTTCCGATGACACGAATGCCAACTCCGGCTTAGGTCAGCCCGAAACCACCGCTTCACACTCTATCAATCCGAAAAAAACCTCCTCCTCTGTATCATCTCATGATGGCGAAGAACCGATTCCGGATCTCGGCATAACAGTGCATGGAGCCTATGCCCAAGCGCAAGGAAAAGGTAGAGATGAGGAGATCACTTCGGATGACAGCGTCTGCTTGAATATTGATTTCTCGAAAACAGGGTCCGGTCCGGTCATTCTGTCTGCTGTGTTTGCCGATAAGTTTGGAAACAACATCATGAGCTTCTGCAATTATCGGCCTGCAAGCCCTGCCGATTTCATTGACACTTCGGAACCCGGAAGATATTCGCTTATACTTACTCTTCCTGATGGGTTTTTCAATGCAGGTCTGTTCCAGGTCAGCTTCTATTTTGCAGATGTGAACCAGGCAACGGTATTGGCATTGGAGCAGTACGTCTGGTTCAAGGTATCTTCTAGCAGCTATGAATTCAGGGAATACAAGAATATAGGCAACTATACCGGCCCGCTTTATCCATTCGGAGAGTGGCAACTCCAATGATCATTTCAGACAAGGCCCTTTCAGAACAAAAACTTCCGGAAGAAGCACTGACAGCATCGGTAGTGATTCCTCTGTACCGAAGTAAAACGCACTTTGCTTCTCTGGCTACCCTGCTGGAACAGCTATTCCATCGCCTCAGTTCTGAGTCAGAGCTGATATTCATCAACGATGGCGATCCTGATCTTGTACACCCATCGGTCTATGAGCGATTTCAAACGCTCAACATCTCACTGGTCGTATTGCAGCTCAAACAAAATCATGGTCAGATGACAGCCTCACTATGCGGTATGAGTGTGGCCAGATGTCCTATCGTCCTAACATTGGACGCAGACACCGCCTGTGGCGTAGAGCTTCTCGAGCAATTGGTTCGGAGAGCCCAGGCAACCAAACACCTCGCCTATATGGATAAGAAGCACGTAGGTCAGCGACCAGTGTCAAGGAATCTCATCACCTGGATCAATCAGAAGGTGTTCCGCCTATTGGTTGGAAACAGGATCGAACATCATTCCGGTTCTTCGATCAGGGCCATTGAGCTGTCGTTGGTACAGCAGTTACTTCAGAAGGGCCGTTGTTCCGAATTAATGGACGTTTGGCTGTTGAACTCCGCGCATCATGTGTCGTTTGTGCCGTATGTCGAAAATGTGCCGTATCGAACATCGTATTCCTACACCTCTCTGTTCAAGTTCATCCTTCGGTCTGCAAAGTGCATTTTCAACAAGAAGGTCGCTTTAAATCCTGCTCAGTATATTTATCGAACAGAAAAATTTACTGATTGACCCTCGCAAATCGTTCTTCAACCTTTACGCCACAACCCAAGGAAATTGAGGTTGTATTCGTCAATCCCAACGACCTTGTTGCATGCGTGCCATACGTACGGCTGGCAAATCTTGCGGGAATGCTCCGTAGTAAAGGAATTGACTCCGTTATCATAGAGCCAACACCTGAACGACTCACTTCAAACGATATCATTCAGGTCATCGCTGAAATAGAGCCGAAGATCATATGCATTGGGGCTTTTCCATCCACACTCCCGCAAGCATATGAATTGATCTGTGCGATCAAGAAGAACTTCCCGAAAATCG
>JBFHEW010000140.1:0-6539 GCA_041583955.1 Bacteroidia bacterium
GTGCTTTGCGTCACATCGGTGTATGCTGTAAGCATGGGCATATACATGGATGGATCTATCTCCTTCCCTGCCCCACCATACATGGCAGCCGATTTCGGGTCGCCTTTCTGCGCTTTCGCGTAGGCTACGGCTGCTTTCAGGTCTGCCTCGAATTCTTCTACGATATGCGGGTTGGTCACCTGTGGTCCTGTAACACAGAAATGGAATCCGTTGGGATGCTGCTGACCGTTCATGCGCCACCCTTTGGTTTTCAGATAATCGTTCACATGGTAAATATTGAACACATCTGAGCCGATGGCCGTGATGAAGAGCGAATCTCCGAACAGTTTCAACTCCGGAATGGAACGTACCACATTCTTCAGTTTTAGATTGACATCGAAGATCTGCTTGGCGCGGTTCATGTATCCTTCTTTGCCATAATGCATCATGGCGGCCCAAGTAGCTGCAAACAATCCGCCCGACTTACTTCCGTTAAACCCGGTTGAGATGTATACGCCTCCGGGCCAATCGGTCTGTCCGTGATATTGATAGCGTCTCAAGGCCTCATTGCTAAACAACACAGTTGAGGTGCCTTTGAGGGCATAACCGTACTTATGCGTATCGGCCGAAATGGCCGTTACTCCAGGTAAACGGAAATCGAACACCGGACAATCAATTCCTAATGGCTGTGCCCAGGCCAGGATGAAACCACCGAGGCAGCCATCCACATGCAGGCCAATGTCGTGCTTCACCGCCAGATCAGAGAGTTTATCAATGGGGTCGATGATACCATGGCCGTAGTTACCGGCCGAACCTACGATCAATACCGTATTGGACGTGATCTTGCTGGCCATATCTGCCACATCAGCCTGATGGTTGTCGTCCAGTTTCGCCACAACCGCCTTCATGTTGAGGTAATGCGCTGCTTTGAAAAAAGCAGGATGGGCCGATATCGGAAGCACGATCTCTGGCTGGGTGATGTTCTTTTGATCCACGCCCCATTCGCGGTGCACATAAACAGATTGAAAAATACTGTCGGTGCCACCAGTGGTGAGCGAACCGCATGCCTTCTGTTGCGGGTTGCGCTTGTTCACCGCATCGCCATTGAAAATATCAAGCGTCATGGCAATCACCTCTCCTTCGTATTTGGTAAGCGATGGGCACACGTCACGCTGAATGGAATTGACCTGCGAGTAATAACCGAAGGCCTCATTCAGGAAATCGTAGTGGTCCTGATCGCCATGGTAGAAGGAACCTGATATCTTCCCGCTTTTCCAAGGTTTACTTTCGGTTGCATGCATCTCCTTTATCTGCTTCAGAACTTCCTCGGCTGGCATCGACTTTTCGGGCATTTTGCTGTTTACCGGGTATTTATCGCGATAAGGAAAGAGCGAATCGACCATTTCGGGGTCATTCCGCATTTCGTTCATGATCAGGTCGATCTTCTTATCGTCACTCATACTACGCTGAACCGCCCGCGCCACAGACGGAAGGTGTTTCACTATCTTCTTCTCCAGATACTTTGCAATGCCCATATTGATAAATGTCAATTTAGTTGTTGAGGTAAATATAGAACGCAACGACCGTTTTGGCGTACTTGTTCTGAATAAATGAATGCGTAGTAAGATCAAAAGCCACTAGGAATGGCCCGGCAACTCAGATAAGGGCCGTTTTCAGCGCATAACGCACCAATTCCGTGGTGGAATTGACACCTAGCTTCTTGAAGATATTCTTGCGGTGCGTATTTATCGTATGAACGGAAAGACACATCTTTTCGGCCACCTGCGCAGCAGTGAGACCTTGTGCAATGTATTCGACCACCTCAACCTCACGTTGCGACAACACCGTTGGCGAGCAATCCTGTCCCGCTCCTTCCTCTGTGGACGCACTTACCACATCCAGGATCCGGTTGCAATAGAACTTATCTCCTTTTGCCGTTGCGCGTACCGCATCCAATATCTCCGACTCGCTGCATTCCTTTGAGAGAAGACCCTTTATTGGTTGGCGAATGATGCGGTTGACGGTAGCCGGATCGGTATGGGCCGAAATGACCAGCACATGTGTATCGGGCGCCACGCGGAAAACCTTCTGTAGGTCTTCAAACGAGATGTAATCCGCATGATCGTAGTCGAAAACGAGCACGTCAAGGTTCTCTTTCAACAGTTTAGGGATGTCTTTGCCGTCAGAACATTCGCCAACCACTTTCAAGCGTTTATCGTGCGAAAAAACGTACTTCAACCCTTCTCTCACCACAAAGTGGGCATCAGCTATTCCTACACGTATCTCGCTCATTATTTAGACAGATTCTAAACAAGCGCAAAGTACGGTGATCTGATTGAAAGGCGCAACAGATTCAACTGAAGATCGGAATCATTTCTGGAAATGTCTCTGAATTTGCTTTCAGCATCATTCAAGAAAATAAAAGTCTATATTATGAACGTTTAAATGTCGATATGATAGACAGTAACATTGACTGAGTTTACAGAACCCGTAAAGAGAGAACGACCGATAACTGAAACGAAGTGCTAAGCAACTGCCACTCCTATTACAGCTTCCATTACGGAACGGTGAAACCCGAAGAACTGCTGAAAATTGCGGTCAGGGCAGGAGCACGTTCCGTGGCGCTGACAGATGTCAACTCTTCGGCCGCGTGTTTGGAGTTTCTGCGTCACGCCCGCGAGTTTGACCTTCATCCTGTTGTCGGCATCGATTTCAAGGCCGGAACCAGCACCAAGTATGTGGCGTTGGCACGGAACAACGATGGTTTAACAGAGATCAACAAACATCTTTCCGGGCAGTTGATGTATGGCGAGAAACTGCTGAATGAAGCTCCGGATCTCTCTCACGCTTACATCATCTATCCGCTTGCGAACGCACCGACCAGAAAGCTCAAGGAGAATGAATTCATTGGTATTCGCCCTGCCGAACTGATGCGTCTACAGCTTTCGCCTTGGGTAAAACAGAAGGATAGATTGGTGGTTCTGCAACCCATGACGTTCCGTAGCAAGCACGATTTCAACACGCATCGACTGCTGCGCGCCATTGACCAGAATGCCCTCTTGAGCAAATTACCGCCCGATCAACAGGCCACCGAAAAAGACACGTTCTGGAGTTGCGATATGCTGCGCGATGCCTTTGCGGAATTCCCACACATTCCGGCAAACACCGAACGATTGTTGCAGGATTGCCACGTCCATTTCGAGTTCGGGAATTACAATGTTTCGCACAACCAGCATCATTTTCTGGGCTCATTTCAAGAGGACAAGGAGCGGTTGGAACAGCTGTGTAACGATAATCTGAAATACCGTTATCCGAAACCCGACAGAACGGTCTTGGAACGTTTGCAAAAGGAACTGGACATCATCGAACAGAAGAAGTTCTTCAGCTACTTCCTCATCAACCACGATATTGTGAAATACGCCAAGCGCCAAGGCTATTTCCACATTGGACGCGGCAGTGGTGCCAACAGCATGGTGGCCTATATAATAGGTATCACCGATGTGGACCCGATAGAACTCGACCTCTACTTCGAACGCTTCATCAATCCGTCACGTAAAAATCCGCCCGATTTCGACATCGATTTCTCGTGGCGCGACCGCGAAGATGTGACGCGCTACATTTTTGAGCGTTATCCGAAAGCTGCCTTGCAAGGCTCCTACTCCACGTTCAAAGACCGTTCGGTGAACCGCGAATTGGGAAAAGTGCTTGGCCTTCCGGCCGATGAGATCGACCGACTCAACAGCCGCTACCTGGATGTGAATGCACTCGACCATCTCTCGAAACTCGTTCTCAAATACGGTTTCCGAATTCAGAGTTTTCCCAATCACACCACGGTACATTCGAGCGGCATTCTCATTCCCGAACTCGATATTCATTCTTATAGCGCCACGTTTCTACCGCCCAAAGGGTTCCCTACCACGCAGTTCGATATGCACGTGGCCGAAGATGTGGGACTGCATAAATTCGACATTCTCGGTCAGCGCGGACTAGGCAAGATCAAAGACTCGATCTCCATCATCAGAGAGAACCAAGGTGTGGAAGTGGATGTGCACGACATTCCGCGTTTCAAGGAAGATCCGGCCATCAAAAAGCTACTTAAAGCAGGCAAGACCGTTGGTGCCTTTTATGTGGAATCGCCTGCCATGCGGATGCTGCTCACCAAGTTGAAAGCCGAAGACTACAACCGTTTGGTGGCGGCCAGCTCCATCATTCGTCCGGGTGTTTCCAAGAGCGGGATGATGCGCGAATACATCGTTCGGTTTCAGGATGAGAAAAAGCGCCAAGCTGCCGAAGCCGAACTGCCCGAGATGTACGCCATTCTGCACGACACGTTCGGTGTGATGGTGTATCAGGAAGATGTGTTGAAAGTGGCGCACATTTTTGCGGGCCTTACACTTGAAGAGGCCGATGTGCTGCGCAGAGGTATGTCGTGGAAATTCCGCGAGCGCAACGAGTTCGGCAAGATCAAAGATCAATTTTTCAATAACTGCATCGCCAAGGGTCATCCGCTCGAAACCATCGGAAAAATATGGGAACAGATCATGAGTTTCGGGAATTTTGCCTTTGCCAAAGGCCACTCGGCCAGTTATGCAGTGGAGAGTTTTCAGGCGCTGTTCCTAAAGGCGCATTATCCGCTCGAATACATGGTGGCCACGGTGAACAATGGCGGTGGATTCTACTCTCGCGAACTTTATCTTCATGAGGCCAAGCTGCATGGTGCCACCATCCACCTTCCATGCGTGAACCGAAGCAATGGCGGAGCAACCATCTACGGAAAAGACATTTATATAGGTCTGGGCATGATCAATGGGCTGGAACACGAAATGCTGAAACAACTGATCATGGAGCGCAACCGGAACGGTGCCTTTCTCAACCTACGCGACCTGGTGAAACGAGCCCCCGTTTCGTTGGAGCAGTTGCGGATTCTCATTCGGATCGGAGCACTTCGCTTTACCGGACTGGATAAGAAAGCACTGCTGTGGGATGCTCATTTCCTGCTCGGTCACACCAAGGTTTCTCGACCCGAGAAGAAACTTTTCGATGCGGATGTGAAAGAATTCCGTCTGCCCGAACTCTGGTATCATCAACTCGAAAACGCATACGATGAGATGGAATTGCTGGGTTTTCCGGTCACCATTTCGCCTTTCGACCTCATTGACCGAACGGGTCTGCCCACAACAACCGCAGCCGAGATCCATCAACGTGTGAACGAAACCGTAGAGATCATCGGTTACCGCGTTCACATCAGAGGTACGCACACCAGCAATGGCAAGTACATGACCTTCGGCAACCTCATCGACCTCGAGGGGCAATGGATCAATAGCGTACAGTTCCCTGAAGTGGCAACGCGCTATCCGTTCCGTGGGCCAGGCATTTACAAACTGCGCGGCAAGGTGACAGAGGAATTCGGACACATCAGTCTGGAAACGAATTATGTGGAGCGCATTCCGAATATCAGCATCGAAACCCCGAACACGCGCGTGGCCGATTCGGCATTGAAACTTGCCTGAAAACTGTCCTTCAGAAAACGTATGCATGCATAATAGTTTTCAACATTTGGTATGCACGCATACTATTTTATACATTCGCTGTTCCATGGCCCAGAAACGACACCTACGTCCGGAAGAAAGTGTGTGTTTTACTACAAAAACCACTTGGCACGCCATTTCAAGACTTTACAATACGACCGGTGCACAGCACGATGTAAGTGCGGCCACCGGTTTTGTTCTGTTGAACATTGACGTGGAGAACGGCACACCCGCCACCAAGATAGCCCCGGCCCTTGGCATGGAACCACGCAGCCTTACACGCATGCTTAAGACCATGGAGGAGAAAGGCTATCTGGAGCGCAAACCCGACCCGACAGACGGGCGTGTGATGCGCATCTTCCTGACCGAAGAGGGAAAGAAAAAGCGCGAATTGGCCAAAATAGGTGTGGTAGCTTTCAACAAAGCTGTGAGAGACCTTGTTCCTTCCGAGAAATTGGATGTATTCTTCGAAGTGGCGAACACGATCAATGAGATCATCGATAAGAAATCGATATACGAAAAGGTAAACGTGAATCAATTAGGAATTAAAAACTAGAAATGAATAATGGGGCGATGGCGCAGTTCCACTGCATCCCATCGCTCTTCACTAATCACTAAAAACAAAATGAAGAGAACTATTAAAAAAGTAGCAGTACTTGGTTCTGGAGTAATGGGCTCGCGAATAGCGTGTCATTTCGCCAACGTAGGTGTGGAAGTGCTTTTGCTCGACATCGTACCAAGAGAGCCGAACGATGCGGAAAAGGCAAAAGGATTGACCACCGATCATCCTGCTGTGAGGAACAGAATCGTGAACGATGCCTTGGCATTCGCCATCAAGTCGAACCCGAATCCGCTTTACAAGAAATCGTATGCCAACCGCATCAAGACCGGAAACTTCACCGATGACATGGCTAAGATCGCTGATTGCGATTGGACCATTGAGGTGGTGATCGAGCGATTGGACATTAAGAAACAAGTGTTCGAGAATGTGGAGAAATACCGCAAGCCCGGAACTCTGATCACTTCAAACAC
>JBFHEW010000141.1:0-6516 GCA_041583955.1 Bacteroidia bacterium
AGGCAGAGACCCCATTTACAGCCCGTTGCATTTGAGTGCGCCCATCTACTCGGTTGCCCTTGGCGATACATCCGTTAAGCGCGATGTCGTTCTGAAAAAGGTCGACCATAACCGTTACGCTTATCTCGGAAACGATTTCCCAGTGGAGATTACGGTAGAGGCAGAGAAATTCCAAGGCAAGGAGGTAACGGTACAACTTTCAGGCGAAAAGGGAATTCTGTGGGAACAGCGGGTTAGCATTACCGGTAACTCGTTCAGAAAAGTGCTTGCGGCCAAACTCAAAGCCGAAACTCCCGGTCTGAATCGGATAGAGGCGAGCGTCAGCGTGCTAAGCGGAGAACTTTCGCGAAGCAACAACTCACAGGACTTCTTCGTGGAGGTGCTGGACGGACGGCAAAAGGTGCTTATCCTGGCTGCCAATCCTCATCCTGATATTGCTGCCATCAAACGAAGTATCAGTAGCAACGACAATTATGAGGTAGAGGCGTTCGTCATTGGCGAGAAGGAATTCACGGCAGAGCAATACGACCTTATCGTGCTTCATCAATTACCACGGTCGGGCGGAAAAGGACGACCCGAAATGGATAGGATACGGGCGTCAGCTGTGCCGGTGCTCTGCGTTGTAGGGCAGAACACAGACATTAGGTGGTTCAACGATATGAACTTCGGATTGCAGATATCGGCCGCTCGCCAAAGCATGAACGAGGCATTACCGGTATTCTCGAAAGGATTTTCCCTTTTTACGCTGGATGAGAACGTACGAAGAATGTTGCTTCGGTTCCCACCTCTCAACGTGCCTTTCGGAGAATATGCAGCAAGCGGGTCAGCGCAGGTTTTGTTGAATCAACGTATCGGAAGCGTGGAAACCCGAACCCCACTATTGCTTTTCAATGATGTTTCCGGAAGAAAAACAGGCGTGCTTGTGGGAGATGGAATCTGGAAATGGCGAATGCGCGATTTTGAGGACAATGGTTCGCACGAGATTTTCGATGCCATGCTTTCGAAGATGGTGCAGTTTCTGGCGTTGAAAACGGATAAGAGCCTGTTCCGTGTAAACGTCAAGAATCGCTACAACGAGGACGAGGCGGTTGTATTCAATGCCGAACTCTACAATGAGAGTTACGAGCCTATAAACGAAGCAGAAGTAGACCTGTCGGTGACTGACGAGGAAGGAAAAAAGTTCGATTATAAATTCAACCGCACCGATAATGCGTACAGGCTCAATGCCGGTAGCTTCAAAGAAGGGAATTACCGGTATAAGGCTCAGGTTTCCAATGGAGGAAAAGTATATGAAAGCTCCGGCCAGTTCATGGTGGCAGCGCTCAAATTGGAAACCACGCGTACCACTGCTGACCATGCCCTTATGTACAAGATCGCCAATGGCTCTGGTGGTGCACTTTTCTACCCGCGTGAGTTGGATCGACTTGCGGAGGCTATCAAAGCACGGGATGATATCCGAAATGTGGTCTATGAGCAGACATGGTTCAAAGAAGCCATCCATTTGAAATGGATATTCTTCTTGATCTTAGCCCTTCTCGGTTTGGAGTGGTTCATACGGAAACGGAATGGCGCGTATTGATGGTATGAAGCAGATTTTGCCACTCTATCTTCTGCTGCTTTTTTCGGTTCAGACCTTTTCTCAGACAACCGTATCTGCCGACCCCGAAAACTTCAATTATCACCATGGAGACATCCTTTTTCAGGACCTCGATTGTGGAGGTCTGTGTACGGCAATAGAAACAGTGACACGAGGTGTGAACGGGAGGTCATTTTCGCATCTTGGTCTGGTGTACATTAAGAACGATGAGGCATTTGTTATTGAAGCCATCGGAACAGAGGTGCAACTCACTGCTCTTTCTGATTTCGTGTTCAGGAGTTCGGACGAAGCGGGTAATCCGAAAGTGATAGTGACCAGGCTGGATTCAGCATACATGAACCTGAACGAAAAGGCACTTGAATTCGCAATTGCACAGGTTGGGGTGCCTTACGATGACGCATTCCTCTACGACAACGGAAGTTACTATTGTAGCGAGCTTGTTTACGATGCGTTCAAAGCCGCCAACGATGACCGTCCTGTTTTTGAGCTTACACCGATGACCTTCAAGGATCCGACCACCCAAAAGATGTTTCCTGTGTGGGTGGAGTACTACAAAGCGTTGAACATGCCGATACCAGAAGGAGAGCCAGGGTGTAATCCAGGAGGCATCTCACGCAGTGAAAAGCTTCGGGTGGTTGCTAGTTTTTACAGAACGGTAACATTCAATTCCTTCACATTTCCTACGGCATCTGTGGCTGCAATGCGGAAGGTGTTCTGTCCACTGATGAAGCGCTCGTCTTTCTCGTAGTACAGAAGGTTGTTCTTCGGATCCTGCTCCAATAGCACCCACTTCCCATTCAGCGTTCCTGTCACGGTTTTTATTCCTGCTAGGTTATCTGAGAGTGTGAATTCAAGCCGTTTCAAACCCGTGGTTGAGCTTTGGTCTTTGAAGTTCTTCGGTGCAAGCCGTGGAGGAATGCTGTCTATCATCACGGCATAGTCGCCAAAACTCCGGCTTTTTGTGGTCATCCAATTCCACTTGGCAGCCCCTCCTTCTGAAATGGGATTGCCATTCTTGTTGAAGGAGACAACGACAGCTTTCGATGCCTTTGTATCCGTAAGTTTTTCGGCCTCTATGGAAAGTGTCATATAACTATCGAGCGGTGTGTCTATGAGTCTTCCGATCGAGTGGACCGGTGAAAGACAGCCGTTACAGGGCGGTTTGAGGTCGTATTTGAACTTGAGCGTGTCGTAAAGGCAGCCTTTGGGGATGGTGACACGTATGGCGTTGTTTGAGAAGCTGTTTTCCTTCATGGGCAGGAATACATCTGTGAACTCCTCTTTTGGCCTTACAATAGAACCTGTATGAGCCTGACCCGTGATAGAGAATTGAAGCACCGACCTATTACCCGCATGGTCCAGAACCTCAATGGAAACGTTGTAGGTCTTGCCATTTTCAACCTGAATGGTTCCGCCATTCTCGATCACCGGATAAACACCGAGTTTATTCCCAGGCGCTATGTAAGAACGGTACACCTTCATATTCTCCAACTTGTTCTTCTGGTAATCCGTGTGGCAATTCACCATGCGTTTGTGGTCGAACGGAACCTTGTCCAATCGCTGTTCATGAATCACGGTGCCGTTTACTTTCACTTTCATGGCATAGATGCCACACGGGTTGTTAGCGCTGCTGAATCGGTCCAATGCAGCTATTCCGAAACTGAGTATGCCTGAAGCCTTGATGGAGGCGTTCGGACTTATTGAATAGTTGCCGGATGCTCCTTGAACCGCAAATGCCTTCTCATGGACCAGGCCCTCAATATGGCCGCTTTTAGCGTGCTGATATACCCAGAGTTTCTGAAGCTCAGGCAGCTTGTCGTCCTTCACTTTGAAGCCATAGTTAAGCGGGTTTTCCGGACGCTGTCCGATCGTTTCCCGAATTTCAAAATGGAGGTGTGGGCCGCCCGAACCTCCCGAGTTGCCACTTTTGGCAATGAGTTGGCCCTTCTTCACCGGGAATTCTGTGGCAGCAACTGCCAGGTCAACTTCAAATGATTCCTTCGCGTATTGCTGTTTCTTTACATAAGCGGCAATTTCAGGAGCGAATTCTCGGAGATGACCATAAACCGTTGTTTTTCCGGTTGGATGCTCAACGTATAGCGCCTTCCCGAAACCGCCCCCCGACACATAGATCCGCGATATGAAACCATCTGCCACCGCATACACCGATTTGCCTTCAACACCTCCGGTCTTGATATCGAGTCCTGAATGGAAATGATTGGTGCGCACCTCACCGAAGTTGCCGGAAAGGATAAGTTCGCCATCAAGTGGGTTCGTATAAACGCCCTCCTGAGCCGTGGAGCCGATGAAGGCAAAAAGTAATAAGAGAAGAATGGATGGTCGCATGAAATGCAAAGTACAATGATCGGGCCGAGAACATCAACGCATGCTTGTGCCAAGATATGAGTGGGTAGCTGTCAGTATTGAAAACGAAGAACCATGGCACGAACAAAGCGCTGCATGATCGGTCTGACAGAACCTGAAATTTTTCTACGGTTCAATATCCTGTACTGACATCTTTAAACGGTATGTTTGTATATTCGATTTCCGATGGAAAACCTGAACACATACATCAGTCTGCTGGCCGGTAGAGTTGAAAAACTGGCAAGGGCTCATGGACAATTGTTGGAAGAAAACTCGAAATTGAGGGAGAAGACAGCAGCGTTGGAGCAGGAGATAATTGAGCAAAAAAATGTGTTGGTCAAACTGGAGGAACAGAATAAAGTTGTTAAAATTGCAAAGGCGGTCACGGATGATGATGAAGACCGCAAGGAGCAGAGGAAGAGGTTGAATGAATTGGTGCGGGAGGTTGACAAGTGTATAGCACTTCTTAATAATTAAGGACATTCTTTTTGAATGGGAACTCAGGCGATAACAGTAAGAATAGCAGGGAAGAGTTATCCTATGACGGTGGAAACACCGCAAGAAGAAGAAACCATAAGAAAGGCTGAACGGCAGATAAGGGAGAGGTTGAAGATGTACGAGGATAAATATGCCGTTACAGATATTAGGGATCTATTGAGCATGTGCGTGCTGCAGTTTGCCACAGAGGCGATGGAAGGAGAGGAGAAGGCGAGTGGTGTGGAGCAGGACGTTCTTAACAGGCTCAGGGCCATTGAGCTTGCGCTCGATGCTAACACTTGATTAAAGTAGTTCGTTCTTTACATAAGTATACGTGATGCCGGGAGGCATTGCAACGATTTCCCGCATAGATCGATGTTTGTTAAACTCAACGTTTAAAAAATTGGGATCAAGCTCATGGGTGTTAAAGAAAGGCCTCAACCACGCCAACGGTGTGGTTTCGTTCCAGCTTGCTGGAGTGGACAGTGGACCTCTGATGCGCTCGGCAGTCTCAATCATGTCATAATTGGAGTTTAATTAGACCAAGGATCTGTGCGGGTTTTTTTTTAACCAAAATGAAGTAAGAAGATGATAATAGTATCAGTGGTAGCCGCCTTACTGGGAGTGATTCTGGGAGGTGTGGGAATGATGGTCTACAACAAGAAGGTGGTGAGCTCGCAAGCAGAAGCCATCTTGGAGGAGGCCAAAGCAAAGGCAGAGGTGATCCGGGAAAAGCGGATCCTGCAGGCAAAGGAGAAGTTCCATGAGCTCAAAGACAAGCATGAGCAGGAAGTGAACCAACGCAACCAGAAGATCCTCGAAGGCGAGAACCGGATCAAACAGAAGGAAAGTTCGCTGCAGCAGAAGTTTGAAGAAGTGAAGCGTGATCGCGAAAATGCGAGACGCGAAATGGATGAAGCAAAGCGGAAGCAGGAAAAACTCGATGGTCAGTTGGAGATATTCAACAAGAAGATCGAGGAGGTGGAGCGCGATCGCCAAAAACAGGTGGAACAGCTTGAGAAGGTGGCCGGAATGAAGGCCGAAGAAGCGAAAGCACAATTGGTGGAAGCCCTTACGGCAGAAGCCAAAACAGCTGCCATGTCGGCCATTAACGAAACAGTGGAAGAAGCCAAGCTTCAGGCCGATAAGCAAGCGAAGAAGATCGTCATTCAAACGATTCAACGCGTGGCAACGGAGCATACGATCGAGAATGCGGTTTCCATCTTCCGCATTGAAAGTGACGAGGTGAAAGGAAGGATCATTGGACGTGAAGGAAGGAACATCCGTGCGCTGGAAGCAGCTACCGGAATAGAGATCATTGTTGATGATACTCCCGAAGCCATCATCCTATCTGGATTCGACCCGGTGAAACGCGAAACCGCCCGTTTGGCATTGCACCAGTTGGTTACCGATGGGCGTATCCATCCGGCCCGAATTGAAGAAGTGGTTGCAAAGACCTCCAAGCGTTTGGAAGAGGAGATCATCGAAATCGGTAAGCGAACTGCAATTGACCTTGGAATCCATGGACTTCACCCGGAGTTGACACGGATGGTGGGTCGAATGAAATATCGTTCATCTTACGGACAGAACCTCTTGCAACACAGCCGCGAGGTTGCAAACATGTGCTCCATCATGGCTGCCGAACTAGGTCTCGATCCCAAGAAGGCGAAACGTGCCGGACTACTGCATGATATAGGAAAAGTGCCAGATGAGGAACCGGAATTGCCACACGCTATTCTAGGTATGAAGTTGGCCGAGAAGTATGGAGAGAAGCCGGATATCTGCAACGCTATCGGAGCTCACCACGATGAGATCGAGATGACTACCATGATCTCACCGATCATTCAAGTGTGCGATGCGATCTCTGGAGCCAGACCGGGGGCAAGACGCGAGATCGTTGAGAGTTACATCAAAAGGATCAACGAACTGGAAGCTGTTGCGCTCGCTTATCCGGGAGTAACGAAAACCTACGCCATTCAGGCAGGGCGCGAGCTACGTGTCATTGTCGAAAGCGAGAAGGTTACGGATGCCCAGTCAGATCAATTGGCATTGGATATCTCCATGAAGATCCAGGATGA
>JBFHEW010000142.1:0-6510 GCA_041583955.1 Bacteroidia bacterium
CTTTCTGAACATGTAGAGAAGAACAATGGCCAAGTGTACCCGAACTACAACGGACCGTTTTACCTCATGATCGATATCAAAGGAAATGGCAAGGAAACCTTTGTTCGGCTCATTGAATTACTGCAGAAATACAGCTCCATGATCACAACCATAGAGGATGGCAACCTGACAGAACGGGCCGTGACGGTGTTCCTTTCTGGCGGAAAACCTACTGATGATGTACTGAAAGCAGAACCGAAACGTGCTTTTCTTGATGGGAGACCCAGCGACCTAGGCAAGGGTATTCCGGCAGACCTGATGCCGGTGATCAGCGATCATTACAGAAATCATATTTCTTGGAACGGAAATGGCGAAATGCCCGAAACGGAGAAAATGAAACTGAACAAGCTTGTTTCGCAGGTACATGCCGAAGGGAAAAAACTGCGTCTTTGGGCTTCGCCAGACAATGCTGACGCGTGGAAAACCTTCGGTGAGCTTGGCGTTGACCTTATCAACACCGACACCCCGAGCAAGTTTGCTGCTTATTTCAGAACAGCTTCCCAATGATAGGAATCCGGCCCTTCGCCTGTTGGTCCAGTTCCTTCTGCATTCTATACAGTACCTCCTCATTGATTGTTCGTACCACCTCCGGATTCTCGGCATCGGTCGGATGGTAGTCTTGGAGGTAGAAAGGTTCAAGTATGCTCATGGTGATCTGAGAAGGAAGCGGCAACTCCAAATGCGGCAGATGCCCCCAATGGAAACCGAACGGAAACGACCAGTAAAAGGGCCATGTGTGAATCTTCGCATGTTTCTTAAGCCCCACCATTTCGGCAAATTTCTCGCCCGACCGTAACACGAAAAGTGTTTCTCCGCCTCCGCAGCCTACGATGGGAAGAATGGGAACCTGCGCCTTGATGGCCGTTTTCACGTAGCCCAGATGATCGAAGAAATTGATGTTGTTCCGGTCGGAGAACGGGCGCGCCACATCCCTATCGCCTCCCGGATAAACCGTTACGGCATAACCGGAACGCAACGCCTTGAGTGCATTGTCGCGCTTTGCCTCCAGAAACCCGAGTTCATTGACGGGCAACTTTGCCATCCGGCTTAAATGATGGGTCATGTGATGGATGAGCGTCAACATCGGTACCTGACGTGGCTCAGAATGGTACTTGCTGAGCCACAGCAACGATTCGGGCATGAAGTGCATACCGGTATGATTGCCAACCCCAAGAAAAACCTCTTTCGGGATATTCTCCAGTCCGTTCCATTTCACCCGATGGTACGTTTCCAGAACAGGCAGGTACAATTTTGCCACTTTCCGGGCCATGGCAGCATCGAACGAATCCAATTGATCTTCAGACATCATACTTTATTTTAACCCTAAGTAAACCAAACGTGATGAACCTGAACTGACTTTTGACAGTAGTCAAGCTGCATTACGCTAACTTTGGAGCTTTCTCTAGAAAAACCGAGCGGCAATATGCTGGCAGATGTAGTTTTAGCTTTTCTCACATTCCGATGGTTGGATGCGTTGGACATCCTGATCGTGGCGCTGCTTCTTTATCAGCTCTACAACCTGGTACGTGGAACTGCAGCCGTCAATATTTTCCTGGGCATACTATCTCTTTATCTGCTTTGGATGCTGGTAAGGGTACTGAACATGCAGTTGCTCGATTCCATTCTCGGACAGTTCATCGGGGTTGGCGTTCTGGCACTTATTGTGGTTTTTCAGCAGGAAGTGCGAAGGTTTCTGCTGCTTATCGGCACCACCGGCTTCATGAATGGAAGGCGTTCGCCCTTCAGATGGTTCAATTTCAGCAAAGGATTCGGCAGCAAGGAGTCGTTGAACATCAGCGCCATTGTATCGGCCTGTCTGAACATGGCTCAGACAAGCACAGGCGCCATCATTGTTCTGAGTCGCGAGAACAGCCTTCAGTTTTACGTGAACACGGGCGAGGACATTGATGCAGCGGTTTCCACCAAGATATTGGAGTCCATTTTCTACAAGAACAGTCCGTTGCACGATGGGGCCGTGATCATAAGCGGAAACAGGATAAAAGCTGCTCGCTGCGTGTTGCCTGTGACTGACGATGATAATTTCCCTGCCCACTTAGGCATGCGCCACCGGGCTGCCGTAGGGCTTTCCGAAAGTTCTGATGCTGTTATCATTGTGGTTTCCGAACAATCTGGCGGAATATCGATCACCCACGATGGCGAGTTGGAATACGACATTTCGCCCAAACGGCTCAGGGATGTGCTCGAAGAGGTGTTCGGAAGCTAAACGAGGCTGGGACATTCCCAATCCGTTCCAGTGAAAGTTCCTCAGCGTGAATTTCTCAACTGAACCGTATGGCTTTCAGTGGCTGAATGCGCGACACGACCATTGACGGCAACAGCAACATGAGAAAGCAGAAGAAAAGCGTACCCGCATTGAGGAGTAGGACGTGCGTCAACTGTAGGTTGATCGGTACCACTTTCACGTAATAACTTTCCTCAGGTAACGTGATGACACCAAAATGTTGTTGGATGAGGCAGAGCGCAATTCCGACCAGATTCCCCCAGAAAAGTCCGACTGCGGTCAGGTACAGTGCCTGATAGATGAAAATGCCCTGGATCTTGCCGTCATTCATTCCGAGCGATTTCAGGGTTCCTATCATATACACCCGTTCAATGATCATGATGAGCAGCGCAGATATCATATTGAACCCTGCCACGATCAGCATCAGTATGATGATGACCTTCACGTTCATGTCCTGAAGGTCAAGCCAATCGAACATCTGCGGTTGCAATTCCTTTACGGTTGCAGAAAAAAGTTCCGTACCAATGGAGTGATACACTACGTCATCCAACTCATCCAATCGACTGAAATCATCCAAGAAAACCTCAAAACCAGCCACCTGATCCTGCTCCCAACCATTGAGTCGCTGAATGTGAGTGAGGTCTGTGATCACATAGCGCTCATCAAACTCCGCCAGACCGGTCTTGTAAATGCCCGTCACGTCAAAGATGCGCGCACGCTGCTTTTCATCCTGAATGAAGAACACCTCCATCCTATCACCCACTTTCAACTTCAATTTCTTGGAAATGATCTCGGAAATAAGAATGTTCCTACTGCGTGAGGAATCGGTGGTACTGAATACTTCTCCAGCTATCAGGTGTTTTTGAAAGAAGCTCCAATCAAAGTCGCCACCAACTCCCTTCACCACTACCCCTTCAATTTCCTCGTCCGTTTTAATGATACCTGCCTTGGTGGCAAACACCTGAATATGACGGATACCGTCCAACTCCGTCAAGCTGGGATAGAACGCCTGCTCCTTTGATACCGGTTGCGGTTCAATGGCATTGAGATTGCTATACTCGGTAACGACAATGTCTGCACCGAAATTCACCACCTTATCCGTGATCTCTTTCTGAAAACCCGTCACAATGGCCATCGAAATGATCATGACCGCCAAGCCCAAGGCAATGCCTGCTATGGCAATCCTCACGATCGGACGTGTACCCGAAATAGTAGTACTTTCGGCCTGCCCTCCAGCTCGGATGAGGCGTTTTGCAATAAAAAATGAAGTGTTCAATTGCTTGCCCTGAAAGGAATTTCTGTGAGAAGGATAATGGCTAAAACTATCAAATATTTACTTGTGCTGCTTTGGTGTTCTGCATGTAGCCAACCGATACCTACACCTGTATCGCAATCAGCAGAACCGCTCCTCGAAGAAGTCGGTGGTCAGCTCCTACTGGGGGCACAACGAACGGAAGTATATCTACCGCTGGTCGCAGGAAGATCAGTAGGAATTGTTGCAAATCAGACCTCGCTGGTAGGTGCAACGCATTTGGTTGATACACTTCTTTCGTTGGGAGTGAATGTGAGGTGTGTATTTGCGCCCGAGCATGGTTTCCGTGGCAATGCGAGTGCGGGAGAGAAGATCACGGATAGTAAGGATCCGAAAACCGGACTTCCCATTGTGTCGCTTTACGGTAACAACTACAAACCAACAGCCAAGCAATTGGATGGGTTGGATGTAGTGATATTCGACATTCAGGATGTGGGGGCGCGGTTCTACACGTATATCAGCACCATGAGCTACATGATGGAAGCATGTGCTGAACATGGCATTGAAATGCTCGTTCTTGACCGCCCCAATCCGAACGGACATTACGTGGATGGCCCGGTTCTGAAAAAAGAATTCTCCTCGTTCGTTGGGTTGCATCAGATACCTGTGGTACATGGTATGACCGTGGGCGAATATGCACGGATGGTGAATGGCGAAGGCTGGTTGAAAAACGGTGTGAAATGCGAACTTACGGTAGTTGAAATGGTGGATTACGTACGAAGCCGACCGTATGAGCTTCCCGTTGCGCCTTCTCCGAACCTACCGAACCAGAAGTCGATCTACCTCTACCCTAGCCTGTGCTATTTTGAAGGAACGGTTGTGAGTGAGGGTCGCGGAACCGAGAAGCCTTTTCAGCAGTTCGGCTACCCGAAAATGCCAAACAGCAATACGAGTTTCACACCGAAAGAGATCAAAGGCGTTGCTACCGACCCGAAATTCAAAGGCAAGGAATGCGCTGGAATTGACCTGTCATCCCTTCCTGAAGATAGCCTGCTGCAAATGGCTGAGCTTAACTTGACCTGGCTTATTGAAGCGTACCGTGGCTATCCGGATAAAGACAGATTCTTCAACGAAAGATTCTTCGATCTGCTGGCCGGCTCGTCTACCCTTCGGGAACAGATCATTGCAGGAAGATCAATGGCTGAGATCCGCGATTCCTGGGAAAAAGGTTTACTTGAATTCAGGAACATGCGGAAGAAATACCTGATCTACCGCTAGCATTCAAATTTCTCAACGGTCAACTTACCGTTCCTGTACCTGAAAAGCACTGGGATCTCTTCTAGCGTGCATTTCGGTTCAATCACAAACGAGATCTTACCACCTATCTCAAAATCATTCTGCGTATTCAGCAACAGTGGGAATTCATATCTCATGTCCTCTGTAACCCAATGTTCTTCGCCAGTTCCGAACGGGTGCAGATCCAACACTACTCCGGAAAGAGACGCCTCAATGAACCGAGCCCCAATTGACAGGTGTTCGTTGGGAGCTACTTCCACCTTGAATTTCCCTTTGAAATCGCGGATTGTACTGGGCGACACGTAAAAACTACCACCATTCAATCTCATCTCCACAACCCATTTGAACCCACTGGCAGTTTCCGCAACCCTGGAAGAAAGATCGTAAGGAGGATCGGAAGCGCGTTCTTCGTCCGTTTCAGGCACATCGGTCATGGTTTGATCCGGTGCTGCAGCGGTGCAGGTTCTTTTATCCAAAGCCGGATAACGCTGCACTCGTAACTGACCATTCTCGCAGATGATATCGAACGGGATTTCCTCCAACGTGCATTTGGGTTCGATGGTGAACCGGATGAAACCGCTGACCTTGAAATCCTGATCCGTATTCGTGGACAGCGGATAGTGGTATTCCGTGTCTTCCTGCACCCAATTTACCAAGCCATTGACAAAAGGATGCGGGTCGAACACCTCCTTTGAGCGTGGTGATTCAGTGAAATCATCACCAAGAATCACGTGTTCGTTCTGCGGCACCTCCACCGCGAACTTGCCTTTGAAATCGCCCGTGGCGTGCGGTGAAACATAGAAACTTCCGCCAAAAAGGTCCATGTTGGCAACAAGATGATGGCTACCATTCTCCACCGTTTCAAGGTCAAGCGTTAATCGATATGGATTATCCATGGCAATCTCCGTATTGATCATCGGAGAATGGTACATGCTAAGGCTTTGTGCCGTGGTTACCTCTTTATCTGAACACGCCATCAAAGCGGTCCCGAACAGAATGAGAAGGATATTTTTCATTGTGTTTTGTTTGATCCAAAAGTACCGGGAGACCTTGCCTTCGTTCGTAAAACAACTGTAAATTAGTGTAAAACGATTGTCAATCAAACAAAATGATTGACCGATCGGGTAGCTTTGCGTTCCGATGATTCGACTTGTTTTCTGTCTTCTTACACTATTGGCTTCGGTGCAACCATCCTTTGCGGGTGAACCTTGGAGCAAAGACGACCGGCACTTGGAAGTTTCGATGCGCATGATCGGACATCAGGTAATGCTTGGCACAGGCGACCGCACTTCCCGAATTCTGCCGATAGAAAAAAACGGAGATACCTACATCATTCGTTTCACTTCTGAATTCGAGTTCAACCCTGAAGACCTTGCCCCGGCCATTGACAGCGTGGTGAGCGTGACACACAGTGCTGAAAGCTACATTGTGGAGTTCCGAACCTGCGATTCAGACCTTGTTGTGCACAGTTACGAAGTAGGCATCTCAGAATACACCAATGTACTTGCCTGTAGAACCCGCCATCAACCCAAAGGCTGCTATTACCTAGCAATCACCATTCTGAAACCTGGCAATCCAATGGCTCCGGTGGTAACAGCTGCGCAAGAAGCAGAATCCAAAGGCATGATGAAACCTATTGGAATGCTGCTGATGCTGGCGCTTGCCTTGTTTGCATTCGTCA
>JBFHEW010000143.1:0-6503 GCA_041583955.1 Bacteroidia bacterium
CGGAAGGTATTGATGTTGGCAACGGTGGTAATGGCCGGATGTGTGCCTGTCTGTATGGCATATTGCTCGGCCGGTAGCCCGAACGAATCGTAACCCATGGGATGCAGCACATTGAATCCCTTCAAGCGCTTATACCGCGCGTAAATATCGGATGCTATGTACCCGAGCGGATGCCCCACGTGCAAGCCGGCTCCAGAAGGATACGGGAACATGTCGAGCACGTAGAATGGCGGCCTATCGGACGCGTTCGTTGCCTGATACGTCTTGTTCTTTGCCCAATACTGCTGCCACTTGTTCTCTATCTTTTCGGGATGATACTGCATGCCTATGATTTTTTTGAAGCCGCGAAGGTAAGGTTCGCTAAAGAGTTATCGGTGAGTTTGGAACAGGGATTTGTGGTTTGAATCTGACAACACCATCGGCTCGGAGCACCCGCGTTAGTGATGGTAGCGGCATCCTTTTCTTTCCCTCCATCATGCCCGGGCTGCTTTTGCTGGCAAATGCTGGGAAAGAAAAGATACAGCGGACAGCACGACCCACGCTTTTGGGGCGTGGGGAACGCCCAAAGCATCGAAAATTGTTCAAAACTCAGGCGGCCAATACCCTTTGTATCGGCTAACTTTAACGCCCCTTGATACCGAAAGAAACCATAGACCTGATCTTTGAAACCGCCCGTGTGGAAGAGGTGGTGGGCGATTTTGTGCAGCTGAAGAAAAAGGGCACTAATCTGTGGGGAAACTGCCCGTTCCACAACGAGAAAACACCCTCGTTCAGCGTATCTCCATCCAAGGGCATCTACAAATGCTTCGGGTGCGGAAAGGGTGGTAATTCGGTGAATTTCATCATGGACCATGAACAGCAGACGTATCCGGAAGCGCTGCGATACCTGGCCAAGAAGTACAACATTGAAATTGAGGAGGAACAGAAAACGCCCGAGCAACTTGCCGAGCAGACGGAACGGGAAAGTCTGTATCTGGTGCTTGCCTTTGCACAGCGCACCTTTGCTTCCAACCTGCTTAAAACGGAAGAAGGCCAGGCAATTGGACTGAGCTACTTCAAAGAGCGTGGATTCTCGCTGGATACGATTGAGAAGTTCGGATTAGGGTATTGCTTCGATCGCTACGACTCGTTCGGAAACAAGGCGTTGGAAGAACAGTATAACCGTAAATTCCTGATCGATTCGGGACTCTGCTTGGAGCGCGAAGGGAAGTTACTGGACCGTTTCAAAGGGCGGGTGATGTTTCCGATACATAACCTATCGGGCCGTGTGATCGCTTTCGGAGGTCGGACCCTTCGCAGCGACAAGAAGGTGGCCAAATACATCAACAGCCCCGAAACTGACGTTTACCACAAGAGCAATATCGTTTACGGTATCTATCAGGCCAAGAGCGAGATCATTAAAAAAGACAATTGTTTTGTGGTGGAGGGTTATACCGATGTGATCTCGTTGCACCAGGCCGGCATACACAACGTGGTGGCCAGTTCGGGCACGAGTTTGACGGTGGAGCAGATCAGGCTGGTGAAGCGGTACACGAACAACCTGACCATCATGTACGATGGTGATGATGCCGGTATCAAAGCATCATTCCGCGGAATCGATCTTGTGCTGGAAGAGGGAATGAATGTCCGTACGGTTCTCTTCCCCGATGGAGAGGACCCCGATTCGTTCTCGAAAAAAATGGATGGAGACGATCTGACGGCTTTCATCGATGCCAATCAGAAGGATTTCATTCAATTCAAGGCGCAACTGCTGTCTGAGGAGGCCAAAGGCGACCCCATCAGAATGGCAGGACTTATCAAGGACATCATCAGTTCGATATCGTTGATACCCGACCCTATCACCAGAAACCTGTACGTGCGTCAATGCAGTAGCATCATGAACATGGATGAGGAGGTTCTGATGATGGAACTGAACAGGAACAGGAAAAAGAACTGGACCGAGAAGCAGAGGCGCGAGAACACGAATTTCTCTGAACCGGCTGTTCAGGATGAGCCGATCATTACGCGAAGGACCAACCAGGAACTGAAGAAACGCGATGCGGAGTTCCAAGAGCGCGACATCATTCGCATACTGATGCTTTACAGCGAAAAGAACATTCATTTCGATGTTTGGGATGAGGCAGAGGAAAAAGTGATCGATCAGGAAGAGGTGAACGTGGTTGATTTCATTGTGACCGAGATCCTTGAAGATGAGATCACGTTCCAAAATGATCTTTTTCGACTAGTGTTTGAAGAGTTTGCCAGCATGTTGGAGGAAGAGAAGATACCAACGGAGCAGCATTTCATCAATCATCCGAACCCTGAGGTCTCCTTATTGGCGGTGAATTTCTTTGCGCAGCCGCACATTGTAAGCGAGCGCTGGAAAGAACATAATGTGGTGACGCTACTGGAAGAGGACAAGCTGAAGCAGTCGATTCTTTCATCGCTCAACGTGCTGAAACTGCGCAAATTGGAAGAAATGATCAACCAGACGCGGGATCAACTCAAGAATGCCGAGGAGGACCAACTGATGGAGCTGATGGAAAAGCTGAACCGACAATTGGCCGTAAGAAAACTATTGGCCAAGGAAATAGGGTCTACTGTTCTGAAGTAATGCGTGCAACCTTCATGGTAGTTGCGTTCGTCATCTTCAGATTTATTCGAAACATTCAAAACTTATTTTCGTTTATTTCGTTTAATTTACCTCAAAACTCTAAATGATGGCAACCATGAAAACGTACGATCGAACAGAACGCCCTTCTAAAGCCGTGCAGGAATCGGCCATGGAATCTTACAGCGCGTTAGAGGCAATTCTCGGTGAACTGAATGCACAGGATGAACAGGTAGAAATTGAGATTGAGGAAACGCAAGAAAAAATCAAGATTCCATTGATGGCCTTGAAAATGCTTGCTCACATTTTGAAAGTGACAGCCGAAGGCCAACCGATTTCCATTGTTCCAATTGCAACTGAAATTACTACTCAGGCAGCAGCCGAAATGATCGGATGCTCGAGACCACATTTGGTAAAGCTGTTAGAGGAAGGGGAAATCCCTTTTACAAAAGTCGGTAGGCACCGCAGAATCAAATACGAAGATGTGCTGGCACACAAGAGGAAGATGAAGGAAAAGCAGCGCAATCTGCTAATCGAACTCATGAGATCGGACGAAGAATCGGGTCTGTATGATTCATAGCGTCCGATTTACTTGTGTGTTGGATACGAATGTGATCTACCCGATCACCATTCGCGACATGCTTTTTTGGTTTGCGTATTACGACCTGTTCACACCGAAATGGAGCGCGCACATTTTTGATGAATGGGAAGATGTGATGCAACGGAAAGGTATTTCTGCAGAGGAAATTGCCAAACGGATAAGTATTGCAAACCAAGCATTTCCTGATGCCTTGGTTACGAAATATGAGGGATTGATAGAGGTTCTGAAATTACCGGACGAGAAAGACAGACATGTATTGGCTGCTGCCATCAAGACCAACGCAAACATCATTGTAACCAACAACCTGAAGCATTTTCCAGACGAGTATCTTTCCAGTTACGGACTTGCTGCCAAGAGCGCAGATGATTTTCTGACCGACCTCATTGACCTCAATCACGAAACAGCTCTGAAAGCATTCAAAGAAATGGTTTTTCACAGCCGTAATCCTGATATGGATGAATTTGAAGTGCTTGACCAGCTCCTAGCACACGGATTGAAAGACACTGCCAGCTACCTCCACTCTCTTTTGTAAAGCTGAACCGACAATTGGCCGTGAGAAAACTATTGGCCAAGGAAATAGGGGCTACTGTTCTGAAGTGAACTTGATATCCTTCACATTCAGTTGTAGGTACACACGGTCGTTCCAGTGGTTTTCTTCAACCGTATAGGCCATATCGAAGAGCTTTCCTTTGGTCAGTTCCGGATACAGTTTCCCCATTTTGAATGCCACGGCCTGAAGCATTTGGTGCGGCACTCTCTGCTGCTTGGGCTTGAAGCGCAGATGCGAATCATCGGCACCCATTGTTCGGCAGTCCTCTGCTATCAGGTTCCGTGAAACGAACACCGGATTCATGTTTCCCGGACCGAACGGACCGAACTGTTTCAACAACGACATGAACTTGTGCGTGATGCGATCGAGGTCGATCTCCAGGTCGATATCGAGCTTGGGAGTGAGCATGTGTTCTTCTATACGCGAGGCAACCACTGCTTCAAACTTCTGCCGGAAAGCTTCTACGTTCTCCAAACTCAGACTCATGCCGGCCGCATACTTATGACCACCGAACTGTTCCAGCAGATCTTCGCATTCTGTGAGGGCGGCATGGACGTCAAAATCTTGGACCGAGCGTGCCGATCCTGTTGCCTTACCTTCCGATTCGGTAAGCACTATGGTCGGTTTGTAATGTTGTTCGATCAAACGTGATGCAACAATTCCCACCACGCCTTTATGCCAATCGGGGTTGAAGACCACGGTGCTTTTGCTGGAAGCATAGAATGTATCTGACTGGAGTATTTCCAAGGCACTTTCTGTGACCGACTTATCCAGATCTCTCCGTTCCGTGTTGTATTTCGATATCTCGGCAGAGAATTCCAACGCATCTTCAAAATTGTCGGAAACAAGAAGTTGCACTGCCCGTTTTCCGGATGCAATGCGCCCAGCCGCATTGATGCGTGGCGCAATGGTAAAGACCACATCACTGATGGTCATCTCGCGGTTCATCTTCGTGTATTCGAGTAACGCTCGGATTCCGGTTGACGGTTGCTGGTTTATCTGTCGCAATCCGAAGGTTGTCAGAATGCGATTCTCTCCCGTTATCGGAACTATATCTGCAGCAATGGCTGTGGCCACCAGATCAAGCTTGGCAGTCAGCCTATCGAAGTCGGCATTGTTCTTCTCACAATACGCTTGCAGCAGCTTGAAGCCCACGCCACAGCCGCACAATTCCTTGTAAGGGTAAAGGCAACCATCCTGTTTCGGGTCGAGGATGGCATGGGCTGCTGGCAATTCTGCGCCTGGTAAATGGTGGTCGCAGATGATGATGTCTATTCCGAGTTCATTGGCATAAGCCACCTTGTCAACCGCTCTGATGCCACAATCAAGCGCAATGATGAGACTTATACCATTCTCCTTGGCATGATCGATTCCCGCCAAAGAAAGGCCGTAGCCTTCCTTGTAGCGGTCCGGTATGTAGAAATCAACCTGCCCAATATCCTTCAGGAAACTGTAAACCAAGGCAACCGAGGTGGTTCCGTCCACATCGTAATCGCCATAAATGAGCATTTTCTCTCCATTGCCCAAGGCTTCTTCCAAGCGCGATACCGCTTTGTCCATATCCTTCATAAGAAAAGGATCATGCAGATCATTGAAAGAAGGTCTGAAAAAGGTTTTCGCCTCCTCAAAATCCGTTATACCTCGAATGATGAGCAGCTGTGCAACATCTTCCTTTACACCAAGTTGATCGCATAGGTCTTTCACCTGTGCCGGATCGGGCAGGTCGGCATATTTCCATTCGGTTTCTTGCATGGGTTGAATTTACGAATGTGCCGTGCATTCTGGTCAGATCCAAGCATTTTCAAACCCTGTATATTGCGGCAAACACGACATGATGACATTCAATAGATCTACAAGCATTCTTATTCAGATAGCCGCTTACATTCTAGCCATTTGCGTGGCGTTTGCCGCATGGTCCCTCACTCCTCAACTCAGCGACCTGTGGCGACTGGCCGTGGCCGATGTAGCTGCCACCAGTTTCATTTTCATCTGTTCCTTGGTCTTTAACAATTCAAGCATGTACGATCCGTATTGGAGCGTGAAACCGGCTGTGATAGCAGCAGCTTATGCTGTTCTTTTCGGTTTACACGGCATGGCTGCCATCGCGCTTTTCGCATTGATGATGCTTTATAACCTCCGGCTTACCTCCAACTTTTTTCGCGATTGGCCTGGTTTGAAACACGAGGATTGGCGTTACCGGAATTTCCGCCATCAGTTTCCGAAAGCCTATTGGCTCATCAGTTTTTCGGGCATACACATGTTTCCAACGGTAATGGTCTATCTGGCGTGTATACCGCTCTATTTCGGAATGAAGCAATCGTTTGAACTGAATTGGCTCGGATGGCTGGGGATGATGGTAACACTTGCCGCCATCGTCATCGCTTTTGTAGCAGACGAACAGATGCGGGATTTCCGAAAGAATCATGAGAACAAGGGAAAGAACATGAATGAGGGGCTTTGGAAACACAGTCGTCACCCGAACTATTTCGGGGAAATGCTGACCTGGTGGGGAATTTACTTGGTTGCCCTGAATGCCTCTCTCGATCTTTGGTGGACAGGAATCGGTGCACTGGCCGTCACCTTGATGTTCGCATTCATCAGTATTCCATTGATGGACAATCGATCACTCGAGAACCGAAAGGACTATGCCGAACTCATGGCTCGGACACGGGCCATTCTACCGTTTCCTAAAAAGTAAAAGTCCCGAACCAATGAGTTCAGGACTTCTTGCTTTTTTTGAAATGCAGCTCCTTAAATGGTCA
>JBFHEW010000144.1:0-6500 GCA_041583955.1 Bacteroidia bacterium
ACCGAAACGGAAATAGAACTTCTTCAGTCAAGAGATGATGGAAGCGACCATGAGATTTTTAAAGTGAGTTGGAAATGATCCGTAGCAAGGTTTTGTCCATAACAGAAGCAGAGCTCAACCATCTGTTTCCGTTCTTCCTGATGTTCGATCTGGATTTCAAGATTCTCAGTAGCGGAACCAGTATGAGGAAACTGTTTCCAGAACCGACCGAAGGAACCTACTTTACGGAGAACTGGAAGGTTGACCGGCCATTGGTGGATGTGTCAGACTCAGGGCATATGGAACGCCTTCTAGGTAAGTTGATCGTCATCAGCAACAGGTCCAATCCTAATCTTCGCTTCAAAGGACAGATGGAAAAACTGACCGCAGACGGTCAATACGTATTCCTCGGTTCTCCGTGGTTCAACAATTCAGATCAGTTGATTGAACATGGTCTGAGCATGGGCGACTTTGCCATTCACGACTCTATGACCGATCTTTTCCATGTTCTTAAGAACAATGAAATAGCAAACGGTGAACTTCAGGAAATACTTAAGAAGGTCAACGAGCAGAAAACAAAGCTCATTGCAGATCAGCACTCGCTACAGAGAAAGGAAAAAATGCTTCAGGCCATTGCCGAGGCCACAGACGAACTGCTATCCAATCTTAACCTCGATGAAGCGGTGCTTCGTTCTTTGAGCCTTATCGGTTCCGCAGTGGAAATTGACCGTATATGTCTTTATGAACAACAGCCCATGGCAGCGGATTCTGATAAGATCGGTCTCAGATGCGAATGGAAATCCATTCTGGGTCAGCTTGAAACGGAGAATAGCGGCCAAGATGTTCTTTATCTGAACAAACTGAGAGCCGCTTACAAAGGATTCCTGGCCAAGCAGACCTATCAGGCAACTGTTTCCGAGCTCGATGACGAGGACCCACTGAAAATGTTCATGCATGAAAAGAACATCTGCTCGACATTGATCGTGCCCATTTTTGTGAGCGAGCAATTCCACGGAATTCTAGGGTTCAACGACTGTCATAAAGAGCGGGATTGGACCGCTGACGAACAAAGTCTTTTCAAAAGTTTCGCCAACAGCATTGCCAGTGCCATTGAACGGAATGAGACGGCAAATGCCATGATGAAGGCCAACGAACAACTTAAACTGTTCCAAGGTCTTATCAACAATTCTTCCGATGCAGTGGGCGTGGCGCACGAAAGTGGCCAGATGTTCTACATAAACAAGGCAGCTTCCAAACGGGTAGGAATAGAAGTGGAAGATTGCAGAAAGCATAACGTCAGGGATTTCGATGGCCTACTCATAAACAAGGAAGGCACTTGGGAGAATAACCTGGCCGAACTGAAAAGTGCCGGTTCGTTGGTTCTTGAGGGCGAGAATCTGGATCACACCACCGGTGAGGTTTTCTCAGTGGAAACGACTTTCAATTATATCAGCTTAGGCGGTGAAGGGTTTGTTGTTGCCAACTCGAGGGATATTTCTGAGCGGAAAAAGAACGAGAAGCAACTCATGCTTCAAGAAGAAAAGTATCGGAATATCATAGCCAACATGAACCTGGGATTGCTGGAGGTGAACCTCCACGAGGAAATCGAATACTGCAATCCGAGTTTCACGGCAATCTCCGGGTACCAGCTCTCAGAGATCGAAGGTAAGAATGCCATTTCCCTGTTCGGGATAGGGAAGCAGAACCAGCATCTGGAAGAGAAGTTGAAAGACCGTTTACAAGGCAAGGCCGATAGCTATGAGGCGTTGATACGGAACAAGGCCGGAGAACTGAGATGGTGGTTGATAAGTGGTGCCCCTACTTACAATGACAATGGCGAGATAACAGGCACGGTAGGTATCCATCTTGATATTACAGAACAGAAGAAAATAGAGAAGAAGTTGGAGTTGGCATTGGCCGAAGCCGAAGCAGCATCCGCAGCAAAGGAAGCGTTTCTGGCAAACATGAGCCATGAGATCCGCACCCCCTTGAACGGAATAATCGGTATGGTGCGGGAATTGTCCAAACTTGAGCAGAGCGATACGCAACGGCCGTTGATAGAAGGAGCCAAGAAAGCCTCTTCCCATTTGCTCTCCATAGTTAACAACATCCTCGACCTGTCGAAGATCGAGGCCGGGGAACTTTCGCTCAACAATTCGGCATTCAATCTGTCAAACGTCATTCAGGATGTAAAGAATATCCTTTCAAACCAATTTGAAGAAAAGGGATTGCGGTTTGAGACGGCCATCGACACCGGTCTATCCGAATCGTTGATCGGAGACTCTTCACGGATCCGCCAAATTCTATTGAACATTGCCGGTAACTCGCTGAAATTCACCAACGAAGGATTTGTGAAAGTGAGCTGTAAGGCCAACAGAACAACCGAGCACCACCAACAGATCGAACTGAAGGTGCGCGATTCGGGGATAGGGATGGATCAGGACTTTGTCGATCGCATCTTCACCAAATTCCAACAAGAGGATATCTCAAGTTCCAGAAAATATGAAGGAACGGGGCTGGGAATGGTCATCACAAAGGAGCTTATCGAACTGATGGGAGGCGGGATCTCGGTTACCAGCAAGAAAGGGCACGGAACAGAAATAACCATCCGACTCACGTTGGCAAGGGCCAATGAGCAACAGGAGGTCCTTGAACTGAATGGACCATCAGACCTCATATCATTGAAAAAGAAGCGACTACTTCTTGTTGAGGACAACGAAATGAACCGATTGGTTGCCACCCAAGTGCTTGTGCCGTACCAAATGGAGATAACTGAAGTTGAAAATGGCGCGCAGGCAGTGGAAATATTGAAGACTGAGAAGTTTGACGTGATACTCATGGACCTTCAAATGCCGATAATGGGAGGACTGGAAGCCACACGCATCATTAGAACCGAGCTGAAAGTCGAGACCCCGATCATTGCGCTTTCTGCAAATGCGTTCCAATCAGAAGTGGACACATGCCTTAAAGCAGGCATGAACCGTTATGTGACAAAACCCTTTGATGAACAAGAGCTGGTGAATGCTATCCGTCTGGAAATGAGCGACAAAAAAGCAGTTACATCAAACGCTGCTACGATTACCGGCAAAAGCCACAGCCCCGAGCCACACGCATTGTACAACCTGAACTCTCTAAAGGATATGAGCAGAGGAAATGACGCGTTCGTGAAAAAGATGTTGGCACTGTTTGTCGATTCCGTACCGCGCTCTACCCTCGATCTGGAAATGGCATTGAAAACAGGTGATGTGGAGTCGATAAGGAAACTCGCGCATAAACTCAAACCATCTTTGGACAATCTGGGCATCGCCTCCATTCACATGGACATTCGGAAACTGGAAAAATACGATGAGGGAAGCAGCTTGACAAAAGAGCTGGAGAACCTGGTGTCGAAAGTGAAAGACACATTGAACCGAACAGCCGAGAGCATCAGGCAGAACGAGCTCAACTGATAGACCTTATGCCCTTCGTGGCAAACCCCCTTTCCAAAATTTGGAAAGGGGGTTTTCTATTTGGAATCGCAAACTGTTATCATAATCTTAACTATTTGTTTATCAGTTGTTTATGACATTGGAATGCATTTGGCAATGCTCCTGAAAAAAGAATATCATGAACGATTTGAAAATGTTTTTAGTTGACGATGACCCATTCTATCTCAACATCCTTAAGCAGCATCTGCTGAACCTTGGTTGTGAGAAATTGAGTCTTTATGAGAACGGTATTGATTGCCTGGATCAGCTCACAAATAAGGTTGATGTAGTGTTTCTGGATTACGAAATGGCCTCTATGACCGGCAACGAAGTGTTGCTTCAGATAAAACGACTCGATCCGAACATATTCATCGTGATGCTTTCGTCTCAAGAAGAGATCAACATTGCGGTAAACGCACTCAAACTTGGCGCATTCGATTACCTGAAGAAAGGCGAAAACGAATTGGCCAAGATCAAAGAGGTGTTAGACCGCATAATGCAGGTAAAGGACCTACTGGAAAGAGAGCGTCCAAGTCTGCTCAAGTCAGTTTTCAAATACCTATGAGAATGAGATACCTATTATTCATCGTGGTCCTTTTCAGCGTTGCCTCGTGCAAAACCTCCACCGTTCTGATGGAAAAGAAAAGAGACCGAAAAGCAGGGGTTGAAGACCTTGACTCAACCTTCCATTACAATCCGAATTACGAATACCGCATTCGGAAGAACGACAAGATAACTACAAGCGTCTGGGGACAGGACGAGCTAAGCGTGGGTTCTGCCTACGGCATCTACAACTCAAACGAGGTGTACGGCAAGTGGCTTCTGGTTGATTCTGAAGGAACCATTGAGCTACCCAAGATCGGAAAGATGTATGTGCTAGGTAGCACCATTGCTGAACTGAAGGACACGTTGAAAAAGAGTTACGCGAAATGGATAAACAACGCCATTGTTGATGTGAAAGTGCTGAATCGCGAGATCGCCATTCTGGGCGAGGTGCGTAACCCGCAGGTCTTCACGGTTTACAAGGACCACAACACGCTACTGGAGATCATCTCCATGGGAGGTGGTTTCGAGTTCTATGCGAATACGAAATATGTGAAAGTGCTCAGACAGGAAGGCGCTGATGTTAAGGTGGCCAATATCGACATGAGCGAATCCGGTGACTACTCAATGAAGAACATTCAGCTCTACCCCGGAGATGTGGTAGTGGTGCCATCAAAGAAGAACAAGGATTTTGACAACCGTATTTCAAACCTGATCCCTTTCGCCTCTGCCATCACCTCTGTTGCCATTCTGGCCGGTACAATAATGCGTTGATCATGGAAGATACACTACGCATACTACGTCCTTTTCTGCGCGGCCTGCCACTGATCGTGTTAGCTATGATCATTGGGGTTCTCATTGCCACCAAGTATGTAAACTATACCACCCCGATCTTTGAAAGCACTGCCAAGATCAGGTTGGCCGATGTGGCCGAAGGAGTGCCAAGCAGCAACCTATTCAAGGACCTTGATGTGTTTGCATCATACAACAAGACAGCTGCTGAAATAGAGGTTATCAAGTCGCAGGTGCTAATGGAAAAGGTATTGGCCGACCTCCATTTCAATCAAGAGATATTCCGGGTTGGTCAAGTGCGGTCAACAGAACTGTTTGAGGATGCACCTTTTATCATCCGAACGGTTGGATTGAAGCGGTCCGGATTTGACAGGCCTTTCTGGCTCGAAGTGAAGAACGACCAGGAGTTCGAGCTTACCGAGCCCGATGCTGAACTTCAATACAGTGGCGTGTTCGGTGAGCTGATCGAAACCGACCATGGGTCGTTCATCATCACGCTTAACGACTGCCTTATTGAAGCCAGACCGGATATCCGATTGGTGGATACATATCGGTTCGAGTTACTCAGTCCTCAGGTCCTTTATCAGAACATCGTCAAGAATCTTGACGTGTCAACGGTAGATAAGGATGTGGCCGTGATCAGAATCAGCTTCAAAAGTCCGAACCCTGTCAAAGCTTCGGTCTTTGTAAACAGGTTGGCCAACGTTTACATCCAAGATTACATCGACACCAAGTATAAGGCTGCAAGAGTAACGGTTGAGTTTCTGGAAGACAGGATCAACAACGTCATTGGTAAATTGAGTGCGGCAGAAAACGACATTCAGGCCTTCAGAGACAACGAGAGCATCACCAATCTGACACAGCAGACCGAGACCGACCTACGGAAAATAGCTCAGCTCAAAATTCAGCAGACCAACGTGAAAATGAATTTGGAGGCTCTGCGAGAGCTGAATGCCTACATCAAGGGCGGAATGGACAACTTCTTGCGGCTGGCTCCGAATTTTGAAGCCTTCACCGATCTGTTGTCTACCGAGATCGTTAAAAAGATAAAGGAGCTGCAGGCCGAGAAAAAGGATCTGCAGATCACTTTCACGCAAGAAGATGAACGCGTTCAGGTAATAGACCGTAAGATCAACGACCTTACCAGTTATCTGGTAGAGAGTATTGAAAACAGCTTGAAAAGTACCGAAGTGAAGTACTTGAACATAAGCACTGACATCGAAAATGCCGAGAAAGTGTTCATCGGTATCCCAGAAAAGGAAAAAGTGCTTACGATACTCAACAGAGAGTTCAACATCTATCAGAACTCCTACAATTTCCTGACCGAGAAAAAGATCGAGGCCGAAATAGCTCAGGCGGCCAAGATCGCTTTTCATAGAGTTATTTCAACGGGCGAAGTATCAAAAGAGCCCGTTTCTCCGAACAAGGTCATCATCACAGCTCTTGCAGCCATTATTTCCATGCTGGCTGCCATGCTGCTCATTTTCGTTGTGCACGTGGCCAAAGCGAAGGTGAATGACGAGCATACCATCGAAACGAATTCCACCATTCCTGTAGCCCTTCTCACGCCCAAGCTGCGAACAGCTTCTGACATACGGAAGCACTTCCTTAAGCAGGCCATTGAACTGGAACTGAAAGGGTTGGCACAACCGGGCGATATGCTCTGCATATCTGCATATGGTCATAACCACGGGCAATTGTTCAACGCACTGAATCTGG
>JBFHEW010000145.1:0-6451 GCA_041583955.1 Bacteroidia bacterium
AACTAACTAACGAACTTCCGCAAAGCGATTCATGCTTAAATACGTCCTTCGTAGAATTCTGGTCTTTATTCCAACACTCATCGCTATCACCCTTCTGGGTTTTGTGATCATGGTGTCGGCCCCGGGCGATCCGGTTGAGCGAATGGTGGTGGCCGCACAGGCCGGTGGTGAGATCGGCTCTCAGACTGCCAATCAATTGGAGCAGAAGAAATTCTGGAGTAGAAAACTCGGACTCGATCTTCCGATCTTCTATGTCAGCCTCAATTCCATGGCTCAGAGCGATACGCTATATCGGATTTACGACAAGAATGAGCAGGAATCACTCTCGCGCCTATCAAGCCAATACGGTAATTGGCCTGCGATAAGTGATTATTTCGCCTCGGTGGTAGCACTGCACAAGGCTCATTCCAGCCTGAAGATCGACAGCTCTACGGCCTATGGTTACGACCTGGGCCAGTTCAAGGAAGACGTGAATACAAGTTACTTCGAGTCTTCTTCGCTCAAGGCTTCCTACAATCTTGTGGTCATTGAGTCGAAGTTTGCGAAACTCGAAGAGCTTTATTCCAAACCGTACATGGCGCCTCTCAAAAACGAATTGGACATTGTAAAGGCCAAGTTCAGAACGGTTCAGGAAACCGCTACACCTTGGAAAAAGTACATCCCGGTACTGAATTTCTATGGCAACAACCAATATCACCGTTGGATCTTCGGAGACGGGCATTGGTTGACCGGTGCTGGGGCTGAGTTCACCCGAGGCATCATCAGAGGGGATTTCGGTACATCGTACACCACCAAAATGCCTATTCAGGAAGTGATCGGAATAAAAATATTCTGGTCGTTCTTCTTCAGCATGGTTTCGGTGTTTCTCGCCTATCTGGTAAGTATTCCTCTCGGTATTCAAGCTGCGGTGCACAAAGACACGGTATTCGATAGGGTCACTACCGTATTGTTGTTCATCTTGTATTCGTTGCCCAGTTTCTTTGCCGCAACGGTCATGCTTATGTGGTTTGCCAATCCGGATGTATTCCACTGGTTCCCAGCCTCTGGAGTAGAGCCTGTAAGAGGATTTGCCGAGGATGCCGGCTTCATTGAGCGGTGGACTGCTCGGTTGCCGTTCCTCGTGCTCCCGATCATTGCTTACACGTATGGGTCGTTTGCTTTCCTTTCCAGGATCATGCGGGTTTCCATGCTAGAGATCGTCAATCAGGATTATATCCGAACGGCACGGGCCAAGGGTCTTACAGAGAAAGTGGTCATTTACAAACATGCTTTGCGAAACGGTCTGCTCCCGATCATTACCGTGTTCGCCAATATTTTCCCGGTGGCCATTGGTGGTTCGGTCATTCTCGAGGTGATCTTCACCATTCCGGGAATGGGAGGAGAGTCTTACAACGCCATTGTGAATCAGAATTACCCGATGTTGATTGCCATATTCACCATCACAGGCGTGCTTACGCTGGTGGGGTATCTGGTTTCAGACATCCTTTATGCAGTTGCTGACCCACGAATCAGTTTTTCCAAATAGATGAGCAAGCAGCAGGAAAATAATCAGTTCAATTTCAGGCAGTACGCCTGGTCGCAGTTCAAGAAGAACAAACCGGCCTACGTCTCGTTGTGGATACTTGGGATTCTGGCTCTCATTGCTGTTCTGGCCCCGGTCATCAGCAACGATCAGCCGCTTTACGCCAAATATCATGGCGAGGTGTTGTTTCCCGCGTTTTCCACTCAGAACACCTACGACATCAAGAGACCTGACGGTTCCGTAGAATCGGTGCAGTTGGATATTGCCAAATGGAAACAGATGGATCTTGAATCTGTGATCTGGGCGCCCATCCCATATGCTCCCAACAAGTCCGATTTTCTGAATTCCGATTACAAGGCGCCATCCGGTAAACAGTTTTTCAAGGATAAGACAGGCGCATTGGTTGACATGCCGGTCCGGTTCCGTCATCTCCTCGGAACCAATAAGAAAGGAGAGGATGTATTGGCTGGTCTTATCCATGCCACTCGCATCTCCTTAACGATCGGAATCCTCTCCATGGGAATTGCCACGCTTATAGGGCTGATACTGGGTTCGTTGGCCGGTTATTTCGGAGATTCCAAACTCATGACCACCCGAGGCCAGTTCTGGGTGTTCATTCTAGGTCTGATACTGGCCTATTACTATGCTTTCATGATACGTGCCGATGTGTTGGCTGATGCCATTGGCACATCGGGTACGGCCATATTGCTTCAGTTACTCCTCAGTCTGGTGATTTTCGTGGGGATTGCCGTATTCTTCCGTTATGTTGGAAAATTGCTCGGCAAACTTCCGTTGCTCAATTCAAAGACCAATATCCCGGTTGATTCGCTTATCTCCCGGGCAATAGAAATCCTCATATCCATTCCACGTCTCATCCTGATCATCTCAATAGCAGCGGTTGCCAAACCGAGTTTGGTCAATCTCATGCTCATCATCGGTCTTACCAGCTGGACGGGCATTGCGCGTATCACCCGTGCGGAGTTCCTCAAGATCAGAAACCTCGAATACATTGCGGCAGGTCAGTCGCTCGGATTCAGCGAAGCACGTATCATATTCAGACACGCCTTACCGAATGGTGTTGCGCCAGCATTCATTGCCGTAGCGTTCGGAATCGCATCGGCCATCCTCATCGAATCCGGCCTTTCGTTCCTCGGAATCGGAGTCCCTGCAGATGTGGTAACATGGGGCTCACTGCTCAGTTCAGGTAGAGAGGCATTCCAGGCCTGGTGGTTGGTCATCTTTCCAGGATGCGCTATTTTCCTTACTGTAACGGTTTACAATCTATTGGGAGAAGGTGTGCGAGATGCCCTTGATCCGCGGCTAAAGAACTGATCGGTCAGATTCCACTGATACGGAATACACAGACGTCAAATTGGAAACAACGCTCTACATAGAAGCTACTCAGGTCTCTCCAGAGGTGGATTTCCATTTAGAGGAGAAACGGTTCCGCATCAGCGGTCGCTCCATGCCTGAGAATACTGAGAAATTCTTCAATCCCATCAATAATTGGCTGCGCGAAAACCTTCAGTATCAATTTGTTCGGGCATCTTTCGATATAACACTCGATTATTACAACACGGGCTCATTCATCCGGCTAATGGCATTGTTCAATCTGTTGGAAGAATTGAACAGGACGGGCAATGAGCTGAAAGTACGTTGGATGTGTGAGGCAGGGGACGAAGACAACATCTCTGACGGACGATCATTTCAAGAAGTGGTCAAGGTGCCATTCGAGATAATTGAGTTGTAAATTAGCCAGATGAAGACCATTGCAGTGTTTACCAGTGGAGGCGATTCGCCCGGAATGAATGCCTGTATCCGTGCTGTAGTGCGCACAGCGTTGCACCACGGAACAGCGGTTTACGGAATCATGCACGGGTATCAAGGCATGATAGACGATCAGTTCCGACTGCTGACGAGCGATGATGTAGGGAACATCCTTCAGCGGGGCGGAACCATTCTCAAATCATCGCGCAGTAAGGATTTCTTTGCCAAGGAGGGCCGTCAGAAAGCCTTCGATAATCTCCGGAAATACGGCATCGAGGGCGTTGTTGCCATTGGCGGAGATGGAACCTTTGCTGGAGCCAAGATCTTCATGGAAGAGCACAGCATCCCGTTCATCGGACTTCCCGGAACCATTGATAACGACCTCATAGGAACTGACTACACCATTGGTTACGATACCGCACTGAACAACGTGATTGAAGCGGTGGACAAGATCAAAGACACGGCTGCCTCGCACGATCGCCTCTTTTTCGTTGAAGTGATGGGAAAGGATGCCGGTTTCATTGCGCTGCGTTCGGGCATTGCGGTTGGGGCTGCTGCCATTCTCATTCCCGAGGTACATACCGACCTTCAAGGACTCATAACCGATCTTGGTGCTGCTTACAAACGCAAAAAGACCAGCAGCATCATCATTGTGGCCGAAGGCGATGATGCCGGAGGAGCGTACAAGATTGCCGAACAGGTAGTGAAAGCCCTGCCTCAATACGATACGCGTGTTTCCATTCTAGGTCACCAGCAACGCGGTGGAAGCCCTTCAGCATTGGACAGAATGTTGGCGTCTCAACTCGGAAATGAAGCAGTCAACGCGCTTTTGGCAGGCAAGCATTCGGTCATGGTAGGTATCGTTGATAAAAAGTTCAAATACACTCCATTCGATCAGGCCATCAAACATCACGATAAGATCAATCCTGCCTTCTTGAAATTGGCGGAGATACTAGCCGCTTGAGTTGAATTATTCACAATTCATTGTTTCCAACATGGCTACAAGTAACTTGGCGCCATGTCTTCCTATGCCCAGTTCGTAGAAGTGATTCTGCCTCTTCCGTTGGAAGGGACATTCACCTACCGTGTGCCTCGCGATATGGAGCCGCATGTGCAGGTGGGCAAACGGGTGGTGGTTCCGTTTGGCCGCAGGAAACTATACACGGGCATCATTCTTCAGATACACGACCGTCCGCCTACGGCCTATCAGGCCAAGTATGTTGACGACCTACTGGACGAGCAGCCAATCGTTCTCGAGACGCAACTTACCTTCTGGGACTGGATGCGCCAATACTATATGTGCCATTTGGGCGATGTGATGAATGCGTCCATCCCATCCGGGTTGAAGCTTTCGAGCGAAAGTCGTCTTACCATCCATCCTGATTTTGACGGAAGCATGGAGAACCTTGAACCGGAGGAGACGGATATTCTGGAAGCGCTGCAGCACAACGATTTCCTTACGATGGACGATCTGGCCACGTTGGTGCGCAAGACCCATGTGCACCGTCTTGTCAGGTCGATGTCCGATAAGCGGATCATTGTGCAGTATGAGGAGCTTCAGCACAAGTTCAAGCCAAAGAAGGAGATCATTTACCGTTTGGCCGAATGGCTTGAGGACAAGGAGAAACTTCAGGAAGTATTCGATGCGTTGAACCGTGCGCCAAAGCAGCTGGAGGCGTTGATGCAGTTCTTGCAATGCTCCAGAACCGCAAAGGAAAAAGGGATTGTGAAACGTCAGGTGTTGGTGGGCGATCATGCGGTTTCGGATGCAGCAGTGAACGCCCTCATTAAAAAGGATATTCTCGTAAAGGACGAGGTGGAAATTGCCCGTTTGGAGGATACAGGTGCTTGGGCCACTCACGGAATCGTGCTCACCGAGGTGCAGGATAAGGCATTCGAAGAACTGAGCCATTCGCTCATTGATAAGGATGCTGTGCTGCTGCATGGCGTAACCGGAAGTGGCAAGACGGAGATCTATATCCGACTCATACAGGAGCACATAGCCAACGGAAATCAGGTACTATACATGTTGCCTGAGATTGCGCTTACGACCCAGATAATCAAACGCCTGCAGGAGCATTTTGGCGAAAAGGTGGGTATTTACCATTCCAAGATATCTGACAACGAGCGGGTAGAAGTTTGGAACAAGCAGCTGAGCGATGAACCTTACGATATCATTCTCGGGGCGCGGTCATCGCTCTTCCTTCCTTTCAAGAAATTGGGTTTTGTCATTCTCGATGAGGAACACGAGCACACATTCAAGCAATACGATCCTGCTCCTCGGTATCACGCCCGCGACACTGCGGCCTATCTGTGCAAGCAGGCAGGTGCGAAGCTGCTGTTGGGGTCGGCCACACCAAGCATAGAAGCTTACTACAATGGAAAACGTGGCAAGATCGGATTGGTGCATCTCAACGAACGGTACGGAGGCATCCAGTTACCGCACATCGAACTTTGCGATCTTACTGTGGAACGTAAGGCCGATAGCATGAAAGGACCGTTCTCATCACAACTCCTTCAGCGCATTAACGAAACCTTGGCGCGCAGACAACAGGTTATCGTTTTTCAGAATAGGCGCGGTTATTCGAGTTTTCTGCAGTGCAATAACTGCGGTTGGGTGCCCGATTGTATCAACTGCGATATCTCGCTCACGTACCACAAATACAGCAACGACCTGCGATGCCATTATTGCGGACATGGTGATAAGCCACCAAGCATTTGCCCCAAATGCCAATCCACCTACATCAAAACCAAGGGCTTCGGTACCGAGCAGATAGAGGAGGAGTTGGCACTTCATTTTCCGCAGGCGGTGGTAGCGAGAATGGATATGGATACCACAAGGGGCAAGCACTCCTATGCCCGCATTATCAACGATTTTGAAGAGCGGAGGGTGGATATTCTTGTAGGAACGCAGATGGTGACCAAAGGCCTCGACTTCGATCATGTTGGGCTGGTAGGTATTCTCAGTGCCGATGCGTTGCTCAATTATCCCGATTTCCGGGCATTTGAACGTGCGTATCAACTCATGGCGCAGGTCAGTGGGCGGGCTGGTAGAAAGGGTAGGAGAGGACTGGTGGTGGTGCAGACCTCCGATCCACGGCATTTCATCATCGATCAGGTGGTGAAGAACGATTATGAAGGAATGTACAACGTGGAGTTGGC
>JBFHEW010000146.1:0-6439 GCA_041583955.1 Bacteroidia bacterium
CTGCGACTGATCGTCTTGCAACGCATTGAGGTATTCTTCCAATGCCAGATCGAATTTGCCCAGCTTGTTGAACACTGCGGCCAGCTCGAACTGATAATTGTAAAGGCCATTCAGCAATTTTCGGCCTTTCTCGTAGGTGCGAACCACCTGTTCAAACTCGCCCTTGTCTGCAAATGCATTGGCCAAAGCCTCTATCTGTCTTTGATAAGGAGGTAATTCCTGAATGGCTTTGGCGTAGTCCTGCTCTGCTTTCTTGGTATCGCCAGCCGTTTTGTGCACATGGCCCAGATAAACGTAAAGCACAGGGTTCTGCTCTTTCTTGATGCGCTTCTCAACCGTTTTCTCGGCCTCCGAAAAATTCTCCAGCTTCAGTAGGCAATCAACATAATATTGGAAGAAGAACTCATCGTTGTACTTCTTGTAAAGCCGCTGATAATAGACCTCCGCCTTTTCGTATTCGGCATTCTTGAAGTACTGTGCTGCCAACTGTTCGTCCGTGTCGGTCTGCGCCAACAGGAGGAGCGGAGCCAGCACAAATGCCACAGCGGATATGTAGTTCTTCATTTTCATTCTACCTCAGCAACCTCCTTGTTGGGTAATGCTATGAGTAAACGGTCAATTTCGTCCTTTAGTTCAGCGTAGGTCTCAAAACAGCCGTTGAGTTCTACCACCACCTGCTCGGTTCCTTCGTTCAGGCTTTCCACGAACAGGAATTCCTGCTCAATATAGACTTTTGCGCTGTCCTTGTCGGCCCGCCCCTCTTTCAGATCGGTTTTCAGGTTGAAAAGTTGATTCCGAGTTTTCACTACTTCTGCATCTATCAGTTCTTTTCGATGCAAGCAGCTTTGAAGATGTTCCTGCAATGCGCAGAAATTGACAAGCAGTTCGGCCTGTTCCATATCGAGCGTATCGGTCAACTCGTTCTGGATCTTCTGGCACTTTTCCGCAACATCTTTCACATACTGTTTTATGAGACGTGCATCCACTTCGTTGGACGACATCTCAACGTTGTTGAGTACACCAAGTAAGCTTTCGGCTGCATTCATTTCTGCGGTAAAATCGGGTCTGCAACCAATGGCAGCTACCAGTATCGTGGCTAGATAAACCGCAGAAAGAAAGGAACTACGCATCCAAACCTATGCTTGTGAAGCCTGTGTATCTGTGCAACACTTCAGGGATTTCGATTCCGTTCTCGGTCTGGTTGTTCTCCAACAGTGCAGCCATGATGCGAGGCAGTGCCAAGGCGCTTCCGTTGAGCGTGTGCGCCAATTGCGGCTTGTCGGTTCCCTTGCGGTAACGCAACTTCAGTCTGTTTGCCTGAAAGGTTTCAAAGTTCGATACGGAACTCACCTCCAACCAGCGGTCCTGTCCACCGGACCAGACTTCCATATCATAGGTAAGAGCAGATGTAAACCCGAGGTCTCCACCACACAGGCGAAGCACCCGGTAATGCAACCCTAACTTGTCCAACAATCCTGTTACATGAGCCACCATGGTATCGAGTACCTCGTAGCTTTTTTCGGGCTCCACCACTTGCACCACCTCCACTTTATCGAATTGATGGAGTCGATTGAGTCCTTTCACATCCTTCCCGTATGAACCGGCCTCTCTTCTGAAACAGGGTGAGTAGGCCGTGAGTTTCTTGGGCAATTCGTCTGTGCTCAGAATCACGTCTCGGAAGATGTTTGTGAGCGGCACTTCTGCTGTAGGTATCATATACAGGTTGTCTTCCTGCATATGATACATCTGACCTTCCTTGTCTGGTAGCTGTCCGGTTCCGAAACCTGAAGCCTCATTCACAACAAACGGTGGGATGTATTCCTTGTAGCCGGCATCTCTGGCCTCGTCAAGGAAATAATTGATGAGTGCGCGTTGCAGCCGTGCGCCTTTTCCCACATACACAGGGAATCCAGCGCCTGTGATCTTCACGCCTAACTCAAAATCAACGAGGTCATACTTTTTTACCAGTTCCCAATGAGGAACAGGTTGAAATGCGAACGCTGGTTTGGTGCCATGAGTAGATACCACCTCATTGTCTGTATCGGATTTCCCTTTCGGAACGCTTACATGAGGGAGGTTAGGAAGCTGATAGAGTAGTTGCAACAGTTCTTCCTGAACCGCATTCATCTTATCCTGCAAAGCAGAGGAAAGGGTTTTGAGTTCAGCAGCTCTTTCCTTGGCTGCATTGGCTTCTTCTGCTTTTCCTTGTTTGAAGAGACCACCGATCTCTTTCGCCAACTGATTGGCCTCGGCCAACGTTGCATCCAACTCGGTCTGTGTGGCCTTTCTACTATCATCAAGGGCAATGACCCGGTCAATTGTTTCAGTTGCGTCTATCCCTCTTACTGCAAGACGATCGATCACCTCCTGCCTGTTCTCCTGTATGTATGTATTCTGTAACATGTGAATCTTTGATGCAAATTTATTGCTTCGTACTTGCTTCGATGCGCTTCCTGCTAAAAAACGGAACGCCAGTACATGATGGGGCAAAAACAAAAAATCCCTTGAACCGAGGCACAAGGGATTTCCATGTATAACGTATCGGTTTCTTTAGCTCACAGGAACTACCGAAACAAACGAACGATTGTCTTTTCTTTTTCTGAATTCAACAACTCCATCTGTAAGAGCGAAAAGCGTGTGGTCTTTACCGATACCTACGTTCTCTCCTGGATGGTGAGCCGTTCCGCGTTGTCTAACGATGATGTTACCAGCAACAGCAGCCTGACCTCCGAAGATCTTTACTCCGAGTCGCTTGCTTTCTGATTCTCTTCCGTTTTTGGAACTACCGGCTCCTTTCTTATGTGCCATGGTTGTTTGCTTTTAAAACTGAATTATGCTTTGTCTTCTGATTTCTCTTCTGCCTTAGGCGCAGCTTCTGCCTTAGGAGCAGCCTCTTTCTTCTCAGCTTTGGCCGCACCTCCTTTTGCAGAGATTCCTTCGATCAACAACTCAGTCAATGATTGTCTGTGACCGTTCTGCTTCTGAAAACCTTTACGTCTCTTCTTCTTGAAAACGATAACCTTATCATCCTTGATGTGAGACACGATCTTCGCAGAAACAGTTGCCCCGCTAACCGTTGGTGCTCCAACAGATACTTTACCGTTCTCCTCCAAGAGCAGAACCTTATCGAAGGTCACTTTAGACCCTTCTTTTCCTTCCAAACGGTGAGCGAACACTTTTGTGTCTTTCTCAACCTTAAACTGTTGGCCAGCTATATCAACAATTGCGTACATCTTAAAACAGAATTGTATTTAACTCCCCAAAACGGGGCTGCAAATTTAATAAAAGAAGTGTTGTTCACAACTCCAGTGAACAATATTTTGTTCAACGGTTAAAATGAAGCAATCGATCGGAATAAACCTTGTCGTTAACGATCAGCTGGATCAAGTACAATCCGTTGGGATCGGATCCTTTCGCTGCATCGAATTCAAAACGCGCCTGACCTGCCGCCATGGAGCCTGAATAGACGTGATCCACTGCCTGACCCAGACTATTGAAAACCGTCAATTGAACATTGGCTCTCTCTTCCAAACTGAAATTGATGAACGAAGTTCCGTTGGTCGGATTCGGATAGATGGACATGAACGAAGGCGCATTCCTACTTGCATCAGCCACACTGTTCGGATTGTTGGGCACCCGTTGACGCGTATACTGAATAAAGGCCAACATCATCTCGTCATTCGTGGTAAGACCGAACGTTATCAATGGAGACGACTCATTAGCGCTTCCGGGAATCTGATACTTTGCCCGTTGTATCAGTCCGTCCTTTTCGGCTATCGGCACAAGGTCTCCATAAACTTCATCGAGGTAGAGGTTAGGTGGGTGTTCCCAATCATAATATCCCTGATTGAAATCGTACGTGGTATTGTAGAAACCCTCGTAAAGCTGCTCCCCCTGGCTTCCGTCAGGATTACGCTTGAATATGTCGTAGTCGGTTCCATACTTGTGTGTGTGAGACGAAAGAAACCAGATGTAAAGCGAATCGGTGGAGTTGGGATTGAACACCACTGGATCGGTGAAGGTTACCTCGTTTCCGTTGTTCGGGATGAAGATACCGAGGTTGATAAGAAGATCGCTCTCCATTTCAATGAGGTCAGGTGTACTGTTGTCAGTATAGTAATTGATGTAAGCTTCTGCAGCAAGGATAGAATCGCCATTGGATGCATAGTTGATCAAATGATAGTTCAGATCGAGAACGGCATTCGCATCCACCTTGTAGGCTGTTCCGTAAGGTAACTCAGTCACGTCTGGATCTACCCAACCTACCATGTACTCGGCATCCTGAAAAGCATTCTGCACCGTTACCGGCCTCAGACCGTCTGCAATTCCGGCATCCGTCCCAGGTAGAAACTCGAACAACAGGAAGTGATGCGACTCATCGTTGAATATCGCCTCAAACTTTATCACATTCTCAAGTTCAGTGTTACCTGCCCGCTCCTTCTTGTAGAATTCCACTTCCTGTCCAGGATTCAGAAAGAATGGCCCCATGTGCATCTGAAATCCTTGACCCGCTTCTGGTGCGGCAGGTTTCGGAATACGTGCCATTCCGTTGACGTGGTAGTAGTTGTAAAGCGTGGCAGGATTCACCACTGTGCCGTTGACTGGGGCTCCATATAGAATCCACTGACGCATCAGCTCCACCTCTTCCTTCTCAAGCAGTGGCTGACCTACAGGCATCACGCCTCCCTCAGCAACCTCTCTTTCGTACTGACCATCCCAGTCATTGTACCCGCACTTGTAAAGCAAGAAACTGTTGTGCGGATAACCTGGATCGACCAGCTTACGCCCTTTGGCTGCAGCAGCAGGGTTAACAGGCGTTACGCCCACCAATGCATCTCTGAGAGCAGAACCTGTTCCACTCAGATCCAAACCAGCGCTTGGATTACCACCGCTGTGACAACCTGTTGTGCAATTGGCCTGAAAAATTCCACTTACCTGCTGGAGTGTGGTTGATTGTGCAAGAACAATGGTTGGTAACGAAGCTACCAACAGAGCTGAGAGTACTTTTTTCATCATGCTTTTTCGTGAGGTTGACAAAAATAGCATAATTGTACTGTGAAAGTCTGTCATTTAAACGATGGTTTGTTCACTAAATAGACTCCTGCGAGAATAACAACCACTCCGCTTACCGACCACAGACTTACTTTCTCTCCATCCACAACGCCCCACAAAATGGCAACGACCGGAACAATGTAGGTCACCATTGACGCGAACAGGGCACCACCGGACTGGATCAATCTGTTGAACATGAGGACCGCCAACGTTGTGCCTACAACGGAAAGCACGACAATGGCCGAAAAGGAGACCCATGCGAATTCGTGCTCAAAACGGGCTGTGAAATCGGTGGAGAAGAGGTAAACGAGGCACCAAGGTCCCACCCACAGAAACGAGCCGGCAGTGATCAGCATGGAGGGCATTTTGGAAAGATGTTTCCTCACCATATTCAGATTGAAGGCATAGCACATGCTGGCCACCACAACCAATAACGCATGTGGTTTGAAGCCATCAATACCATCAGGCATTACAATGAGAAGAATTGCACCAAAAAAACCGATTATTAGACCAACGACCTGTAAAAACCACGTGCGAAGTCCGAAAAACAGCAGTCCGAACACCATGGTAAGGATGGGAACAAGCGAGTTAAGCATTCCGGTGAGCGAACTATCTATGCGGGTTTGAGCCGTGGCAAAGAGGAAAGCCGGTATACCGTTACCGAACAAACCTACTGACAGAAGCACAAGCCATTCCCGCTTTCCGATCTCCTTGAATCTTCCGATGAGAAAAGGCAGCGTCACAAGCCAAGCCATTCCCATGCGCATGGCAGCGATCTGCGTGTCGGAGAATACGACCAACCCTTTCTTCATGAGAATGAAAGAACTGCCCCAGATGGTTCCGATAAGAAGAAGGAGCAGCCAACTGCGGAGCGGATTTTGCATGCGGCAAAGAAAGGCGATGAAAGAGCTTGAATTGCACAGAACCTTCTTGTCAAGTGTGGTTTTGGTGACATGTGTCATACAACTAACCTGCGAACATCTTTTACCTTTGACAGTTGAAATGAATGACAGAACAACCATATCAGTGCAAGGCATGAGCTGCGGCCATTGCTCAAACGCAGTAAAGAACCTGATTGAAGAAGTTGAAGGAGTGGTTTCTGCTGAGGTTGATCTTGGCTCGAAGGAAGCTACCGTGTCGTTTGATCCCAACACAACCAACGCTCAGGCAATAATTGCAAACATCAACAGTTCAGAAATCTATAAAGCAACAGAAAAATGAAAACGAATATTCTAACATTGGCCATTGTGGCATCAGCAGCCTTCTTCATCGGGTGTGGAAATTCATCTACAGAATCTGCTGGCGAGGCCGTGGAAATGATGAGTGTGGACCAGATGAAAGCACCGACCACCCTTGCAGTTAAGATCGAAGGCATGAGCTGCCCATC
>JBFHEW010000147.1:0-6408 GCA_041583955.1 Bacteroidia bacterium
AAACAGAAGCAGATGGATTTCCAGTCGTTCGAAGACCGGTTCATCCATGCTTTTTGGAAACAGAATCCCGGATGGGCATCGTATGTGGGTTTCCACGATTACGATTCATTACTGGTTTCACCTACCGAAGAAAACAGGCAGGCCGAGGTCGCGTTCTGCAAAGCGTATCTGGATTCGTTGAAGATGTTCGATCAGCGCACCCTATCTCAAACAGAACGCACCGATCTGATGATGATCCGCGATCAGTTGGAGTCTACCATCTGGTACACAGAGGTGTTCAAAGCGCATGAATGGAATCCTGCCAGTTACAATGTGGGCGGAGGTTTCGGTATCATGATAAACGGAAACTACGCTCCGCTTGATGACAGACTGCGCGCCATGTCGTCCAAAATGGAAAAGTTGGATGCCTATTACGAAGCTGCCATGGCCAATATCAAGAATCCAACGGTGCAGCATACGGATCTTGCCATTATGCAGAACACGGGGGCACTGGAGGTTTTCGGTCCTTCGTTGATAGATAGTGTTCATTCATCCGGCCTGAGCGACTCTGAAAAGGAGAATCTCTTCGCGAATATTGAGTTTGCCAAGATGTCCATTCAGGGTTATGTGGATTTTCTGGAGAAACAGATCAAGCCGACATTGGACAGGAACGTCCGCGATTTCAGAATAGGGAAGGAGCTGTTTGAGCAGAAATTCAAACACGATATTGTTTCCAGCTATTCGGCCCAAGAGATATATCAAAAGGCGGTTGCCGCCAAGTCGGACATTCATGGCAAGATGTATGGCATCACCAGCGACCTATGGAAAACCTATTTCCCGAACAAACCGATCCCATCAGACAGCCTGCTAGCGATCCGTTCCCTAATTGACAGACTTTCGCTTCAGCATTGTCATCGCGACAGTTTCATGGAGACCATCGAAGCACAGATACCGCAACTCACCGCATTCGTCAAGGATCACGACCTTTTGTACCTGGATCCGGACAAGCCGCTGGTGGTACGTAAAGAGCCGGCATACATGGCCGGAGTGGCAGGCGCTTCCATCTCAGCTCCAGGTCCGTATGATAAATACGGGGATACCTACTACAACGTAGGAACGCTGGTCAATTATACTGACGAAGAGGCGGAAAGCTTTTTACGGGAATACAACAAGTACATTCTTCAGATACTCAATATCCACGAGGCCATTCCTGGTCATTATGCGCAATTGGTCTACTCCAACGAAGCCCCAAGTTTGGTTAAAAGCATCTTTGGCAACGGAGCAATGATAGAAGGATGGGCCGTTTATACCGAACGCATGATGCTCGAAGAGGGCTACGGGAACAATTCACCAGAAATGTGGTTGATGTACTACAAATGGAATTTAAGGACCGTCTGTAATACGATTTTGGACTACTCGATCCATGTGAATGGCATGACTCAGGACCAGGCAATGGATCTGATGGTGAGGCAGGCTTTTCAGCAAGAGGCCGAAGCCAAGGGAAAATGGCGCAGAGCAACCCTCAGTCAGGTACAATTGTGCAGCTACTTCACCGGGTTTTACGAGATCATGGAACTGAGGGATGAATTCAAAAGGAAGCAAGGCGAGCAGTTCAATCTTCGGGAGTTCCACGAAACTTTACTTTCTTTCGGTTCTGCTCCAATCAAATACGTGAAGGAGTTAATGTTAAATGATGGCAATGACGTGGCAGCAACAGCCAGCGCCAATTGAAATCCGAGAAAATGTCGTGGACCGTTCCTTACGTATCGCTAACTGGCCTGTTATTGCCGGAAACTAAAAGTTCAGATGGCCATTTCGCTTGATTTCATAAGAGATAGGATAGGCGGGTTGCGTAAGCAATGCGAAGACCCCAGCGATTCAAGCGGCATCTCGTTGGCTCATTTCATTTCGGCTTTCGATCTACCTACAGCACATTGGAACAAACTGGTTCATGAAAGCGAGAACTACCTGCTTTCTGCACCTTACTTGGCCGCGTTGGAGCAGCATCCATACAAGGGAATGTGCTTTCATTACATCATGGCATACAGGGAAGAAGAGCCGGTTGCCATTCTTTACTATCAGGAAACAGATGTTCACATAGCCAATCTTGACAAGAATGTGGACACGGAAAAGCTAGGTGACACACAATCGTTCTTCAGTAAAGCGAAAGGCGTTATTGCAGCAAGTCTGGAAAGCGTAAAAGCACGGCTGCTGGTGCAGGGCAATCTATTGCAATCTGGCGAGCACGGTGCCTATTTCTCCACATCCTTATCACTGGAGCAACAGGCGCTGATCGTTGATTCGGGTTGGAGGAAGATCGTAGAGTCCAACAGGTCGGGTAAAAAGATAAGGTGCGTTCTCATCAAGGATATCAAGAAAGACCTGGATGAACAGGTGAAGGTGCTGGATCCTGATTTTGCTTCGTTCACAGTGCAACCGAACATGGTTTCAGAGATTCGACCTGGTTGGACGAGTTTTGAGGATGCGATGAATGATTTTTCATCCAAGTATAGGGTGCGTGCCAAAGCTGCCTGTAAGAAATCGGAGCATTTGGAGCTACGTGAACTCGATGCGAAGGACATTCAACAGTGGAATGATACCATCATCAGGCTTTTCAAGAACGTAGAGGAGGGAGCGGATTTCCATATGGTCAGTATCCATCCAAGGTATTTCGTTGACCTCAAGGCTGCGCTCGATGATAGGTTCATCATCAAGGGTTATTTCGATGCTGATGAATTGATAGGGTTTTACTCTTACATCAAAGGAATGGAACGCAATTATGCGAGTTTCGTGGGTATCAACTACGATCATAATCGTGATTGTGCTCTGTATCAGAACATTCTTTATTGCCTTTTGGACGACTCCATAAAGGACGGTGCCAAGAGTATCGATCTGGCCAGAACGGCCATGGAGATCAAAAGTACAATGGGTGCTGAGCCTCAGGAGTATCAACTCATGGTGAAGCATTTGAACAGCATTACCAATAGTATTGTGAAGAGGTTCATTCAGAACATCAGGCCAAAGGAATGGACCCAGAGAAGGCCATTCAAGGACGGCCCCAAAGACTAATTTTGTCGAATGGCTTTTGTTGAAGGCTTTTTGCTTGGGCTTGGTATGGTGATCTTTATCGGGCCCGTGTTTTTCACGCTATTGAAAACGGCCCTTAGCTATGGTTTTTGGGCAGGCATGATGGTGGCTTTCGGGATCTTTGCAAGCGATGTGGTCTGCGTTGGACTATGTTCTTTCGGGGCCATTCCATTCTTCAAGAATCCCGATAATCAGTTCTGGTTGGCGCTTGTCGGTAGCTTCATTCTGTTCGGTATAGGCATAAAATACCTCGTTAAACCAGATGTTAACGTTGATCGCGACCTTGAACTGAAGCCTGGCCATTACACAGCCTATTTCGCAAAAGGATTTCTTGTCAACTTCGTCAATCCATTCGTATTTCTTGTCTGGATCAGTGTAATTGGTTTAGGGCAGCAGAAGCATGGTTCTGGGACCGAATTGTGGGTGTTTCTGGGCGCAGCACTATTGGCCATATTGATGACTGATAGTGTCAAGGTACTTTTTGCCAATAGGATCAAGCAACTGATACAGCCAAGGTTCTTGCGCAAGGCTTATCAGGTCATTGGGGTCGTATTGGTTGCCTTCGGTGCCAGACTCCTCTATTTCGCTCTCTTCTGAAAAAACAAAACCTTTCGCTTACGATCTAAGCGAAAGGTTTTCGGTAATAGGGCAGGAGACAGGGTCTCAGTCCTGCATTTCAATCATTTTGAAGGGAACGTTGATGATGCTCTGGTAATCCTCACCGGCCTCCAACATATCCTCATCATCTTCCTCGTAGTACCAATTGATCACGATCTCATTCCCGTTCTTACTCATGGCCTCCATTTTCTTGAATAGATCCAGAAGACATTTTGAGGAGCTCGTATTGAAATATTCGAGTTGAATATCACAAACGGTCTTCGGCTGCGGGGCGTTTGAGTATGCCTCTAGCCAATCTACGAGTGGTTTGTAAAACTCAATTGAGTTTTCCGGTATCGAACGGCCTTTGAGCAGTAAAGAGCCTTTCGCATTGTCAAAGCTGATGTTCGGTGTTTTCGGTGTTCCTTCTATAAAAATCGAATCCATAGTGCCGATATTTTCTGGTTAATTATTGTCTTCTACGTTAATATTCAAGCTAAAGAACGAATACTCATCGTTCAAAGGAGCAAAGTCGTAATTCAACTTTTTTCCTGTTTTTCTGGCAATGTCTATCATTCCAAGTCCTCCACCGCCTTTGTCAGAACGGTTGTCACTGCTAAGGACTTCCTTATAGAACTCTTTCAGTTCTTCTGGCTCCAGTGAATTGATGCGGTCCAAGCGATCTCTGAACGACTGTTTGCGTTCGGTTAGAATGTAATTGCCGGTCGTAATGGAATAGCCTTTATTGCTGAGGCTGATCATGAAGATGGCAGAACGATCAAAACCGTGCTTGCCTTTTGCAATCGGCACCTCATCAATGTGGTGGTACAGATTCTGCAAACATTCCACCAGTACGTTGTACACCTTCTTACGGAGTTTCGGAGCTTCGTTCATGCTGTCCATCCGTTGCTCAATTATCTGCAGAATGGACGTCATAAGCTCTGATGTGACATCGCCTTTGAAGGAGAGAACGACCTTATTCGACTCCATTCTGTGATATAGGTCGTAAATGTTCATTCTTGAGTCTTTCTCATCTTTCATTATGCTGCTACGAGCCGCGTTCTGAATCATGCAATTTCACTATTGAATTATACCCGTTCCAAGAGCCGATTCGGATCATTATACTGCGAGGTTTCCGATTAGGTTACCTGCTTTTATGAAAAAAATGTCTGAAACCCGCAGATGCAGCGTTTCCATGCATCTACAAGTTGTTTGGAAATGATATGCGCGCCTTTGCCAATTACCTTATGGTATGGTGGTCAAATGGCGCTCCCGTAGTGTCAAGACGGTTCCAGTTCTTTCAGAACTTCATCAATCGGTCTTATCTCCTTATAAAATGAAAGTATCCGTTGTAGCACGCGGTCAACCACAGCATCGGGGCACGAGGCGCCACTGGTCAAAGCCACTTTGAGCGGTTTTTCAGAACCGAATAGCTTGTCGGACACCTTCATCCCGTCAACATGCATGTCGTAGCAGGTTGTGGTCCCATTGTCGTTGATGTCATGCTCAGAACTGATGAAGTAGGTCGGGAATTTATTTTCCAGAAGCTCAACCAGGTGAGATGTGTTAGAACTGTTGTAACCTCCAACAACAATGGCCAGATCAGCATCGGTGTCCATCAGTCCGTACGTTGCAGATTGGTTGTCGTTGGTGGCGTAGCAGAGCGTGTCTCTCGTATCAGCGAAATGTTCCTTTACTTCCGTTTCACCGAATTTATCGGTCATCACACTCTTAAGATGATCGGCTATGGCCTGTGTTTCAGTTGCAAGCATTGTTGTCTGGTTCACAACCCCAATGCGTTGAAAATGTGTGTTCGGGTCAAAACCTGCAGATGCTCGGTTGCGGAAAAGCGTTTCGAATTCGTCCGTAGATCTAATGCCTAGAATGATCTCGCCTAAAATGTGAGCCTCGTTGAGGTCTTTGATCACCAAGGAATGCGCGTTCTGGTAGCTGTGCGAGAACGTGGCACGAGTTTCTTCGTGTTTCTGCTTACCGTGAATGATCACGGTGTATTCGTCTTCACCCAATTTGGCAGATCGTTTCCAAACCTTCTCCACAAAGGGGCAGGTGGTATTATAGCGTTCAGGCTCAATACCTTTTTCTTTAAGGAGGTTTTCAATCTCTACGGTTGTTCCGAATGCAGGTGTCAAAACAACATCGTCTGCAGTTATGGTTTCCCAAGGGATGAGCTGCTTACCGTACGTATCCATTATGAACTTGATTCCATGACCTTGAAGGTCATCATTCACGGCAGGATTATGTATCATCTGACTCAATAAGTAAATCCGTTTCCCGGGATTCTCGTTCAGTGCCCGATATGCGATTTCTATGGCGTTCTCAACTCCATAACAGAATCCGAAATGACGCGCCACGTAGAATTTCACGGTACCGAAATCGAGTATCGTAGGGAAGAAGTCCTGTTTACGTGGGTCTTTCTGTTTCCTTGCTTCTTTAATGGATCCGATTATCGGACTCCGGTAAAATGCTGGTATATCGAATTTCTTCATCTGTGCTGCAAACTCTTCCGCAAAGGTAGTGCAGCGGAATAGAAGGATGAGGTATGATCAGGAAAAACGACTGGCTGTAATCTCAGGCATGTGTGCCAACTGCTTCGAAAACGGTTTTGCAGGGTCTTTTTATTTCAAATGTTAATTTATACTTTTGCAGGCCCAAAATTGGGAGGCTCTTCCCGAACAAGAGTTAACTATACAAACAACCTCTCAGCATTAACGGGACGCTGAGATA
>JBFHEW010000148.1:0-6373 GCA_041583955.1 Bacteroidia bacterium
AACCACCGATGCGCAAGACCTTGTTTTGCGCACCAGCGCCCTCGATAGGTTGCACATTTCTTCCTCCGGGTACATCGGTGTGTCTGAACCTTCGCCAAATGCCAGGCTGGATATTGTACAAAGCGGCAACACCGGGAGTGCGCTCGAGGTTTCGCATAATACCACAACCAACGGTTCTTCTGCCGCCTGGATCAAGAACAGCGGCACGGGCATCGGGTTGCATGTAGAGACCTTGAACCAATCGAATAACACGACAACTGCGCGCTTTTTGCAAATGGGAACAGGAGATGGATTGCATATCGTGCAGGATGGTGTTTCCGGTGATGGCATTTTCAATGATGTGGCGAACGGAAACGGACTGCTTAACTACATCCGCAGTAATGCGGTTGGTACCGCTCAAGTGATGGATGCCGGAGGAACCGGTCAATACATTGATCTTGGCGTTCAGAATGGAAGAGGTGTGAATGTTCGTGGTTCAAATGGAAACGGTGTGAACCCTCCGACCGCGGGCGGGAATGTATTCGCTTACTTCGCGGACGTACTCACACCCACTCCAACGACAGCAGGTACTGTCTATGGGGCTGTGGTTGCGGGTTCGCAGTACGGAGTTGGACATGGAATCCTCATGAATCATTATGGTTCACAGGGTCGTAACGCTGAATTAAATTGTTTGAATACGAACAATACAGATCCAGCACTGATGGTGGCACATTATGGACCAGGGGCTGCCATTTTTGCCCAGAATGTTGACAATACGATAACCGGAACGATAACGGTTGGTGATTTTATTTATCAAGGAAGCGATGTGGGCGACCACATTGGTGTAAGAGGTGATTCGGAGCCTGCTTCAGGTTGGGGAGTTGGAGTTATCGGGATTGGCGGGTTTTACGGAGTATTCAGTCAAGGAGACATGTCGGCAACGGGGGTTAAACCATTCACCATCGATCATCCCGCTGACCCGGAAAATAAGATGCTCAAACATTTTGCCGTTGAGTCGAATGAAGTCCTGAACATGTATAGAGGTGTGGCCATGCTCGATGCGAATGGAGAGGCGGTCATCGTGTTACCGGATTATTTCAAGCTCATCAACAAAGATTACAGTTACCATCTTACTGCCATCGGTACACCAGAAAACCCATACGTGAAGGAGGAAATAGTGGAGAATTCCTTTGTGGTGGCTGGAACTCCGAATACGAAGGTCTCATGGACGGTTTACGCAGACCGTAACGACCCATACATGCAGCAGAACCCCGAGCGTGGTATTGATGTGGTGAAGAAGGAAGGTTCGCGTCAAGGGAAATACTTCTCACCTGAATTATATGGAAAACCGGAATCTGCCGGTATGTTCTACACGAATAATGAAAGCATGGACAGCGAACCAGCAACCAAAATGAATCAATCGAGTGAATCGTCAGAGAATATCGAGAAGAAAATAGCAGAACTGAAAAAGGCATCCGCTAAGAGTGGCGCACCGAACCAAAGTGGTTCTCCCGAGAACATTCCAGCGGAATGAGCTTGGATGTTTCTAGCCTTCTTCCCGAACGAAGACATCCCTACTAAGGATTGATTCACACATCATCCACCACCAACTTATAGGTGGGGTCTTCCATGATGTTCACATCAATGATCTTCTCTGCATTCTTAAGCAGCTTGATGCAATCGGGGCTAAGGTGCTTGAGATGAAGGGTTTTACCAGCGTTGAGATAGCGTTCGGATAGTTTATTGAGCGCTTCAATGGCCGACATGTCCACCACACGGCTCTCTGCAAAATCAATTATCACCTCGTCAGGGTCGTTCTGCACATCGAATTTCTCGTTGAAGGCAGTTACAGAACCGAAGAAGAGAGGACCGTAGATCTCGTAGTGCTTGATGCCAGCAGCATCCACATGTTTCCGTGCACGGATGCGCTTGGCATTGTCCCAGGCAAATACCAATGCCGATATGATCACACCCACCAACACGGCCAACGCCAGGTTGTGTACAACGGCCGTAACCAGCGTAACCAGCACCATCACGATAATGTCTGACTTAGGCATCCGATTGATGGTGCGCAGACTGGCCCATTCAAATGTGCCGATCGAAACCATGATCATCAGTCCGGTGAGGGCGGCCATCGGTACTTTCTCGATCAATTCAGCTCCGAACATGATGAACACCAACAGCATTACGGAAGCCACAATTCCGGATAACCGTGCCCTGGCGCCCGATGAGATGTTGATTAGGCTTTGTCCGATCATGGCACATCCTCCCATACCCGAAAACAATCCTGAAAGGATATTTGCCGTACCCTGCGCAATGGCTTCCTTGTTGCCTCGTCCGCGTGTCTGTGTTATCTCGTCAATGATGTTGAGTGTGAGCAGACTTTCTATAAGACCTACACCGGCCATGATGCCCGCATAAGGAAAAATGAGCACAAGGGTTTCCCAGTTAAGCGGAATGTTCGGAATATGGAATGGTGGGAAACCTCCTTTTATGGAGGCAATGTCGCCTACCGTGCGTGTGTCAATATCGAGCCCAACGACCAGCCCGAAAATGGCAAGAATGGCCACCAACGAAGACGGAATGGCCTTGCTGATCTTGGGTAACCCCCAAATGATGAACATGGTGGCGGCCACCAACCCAAGAAGCACGTAGAGTTCAGTTCCCATCAGCCAACTTCCATCCGCATCTTTGAACTGGTCGAGCTGCGACATGAAGATGATGATGGCCAAGCCGTTCACAAACCCGAAGATCACAGGGTGCGGAACCAGCCGCATCAATTTACCCAGTCTCATGAACCCCGCAGCCATCTGAATGATACCCGCCAGCACAACTGTGGCAAAGACATATTCCACACCGTGCGACCTGGCAAGGGTAACCAGTACCACGGCAACGGCTCCTGTTGCACCCGATATCATACCCGGACGGCCGCCCAGAATGGAAGTTACAAACCCCATCATGAAGGCGGCATACAGACCTGTAAGCGGAGAAAGCCCGGCAATGAGGGCAAACGCCACTGCTTCTGGCACAAGTGCCAATGCAACGGTGAGTCCGGAAAGGATCTCGGTCTTGTAGTCGACCTTCTGCGTTAGGTCGAACAGGTTCAGGTACTTTTTCATTCAGTTATGTCAATAGCGTATAGGCAGAAACCATTTTCTGCACGATCAAACTCAAAATCAGATGGGAGAATAGCATATCGGCAACGGTTTTATTGTTGCCTTGCACATCCGTTTTTCAATTGGCGCGCAAAAGTAACCCTCCGTTTTAGTTTGCCAAGCCAAACGGATCAAAGATCGGTCTAAAAGGATGGGAGCAAGTCTTACCTTTGCATCTCATATCCTGATAGAATGAAAAAACTGGTTGTCATTTCCATACTGCTCGCATCAGCAGCAGGGTGCACAAAAGTTCCGATCACTGGAAGAAAACAGATGAATCTGTTGCCGGAAAGTCAAATGATGGGCATGGCCGTTACAAGCTATAATCAATTCGTTTCGTCCAATCCGATGGTTCCTACCAACGATGCCCGTGCCCAACAGGTGAGAGAAGTGGGAGAGAAGGTAGCGGCAGCTGCCACCAGGTACTTGCGTATGAAAGGTGCTTCGGACAGGGTAGCAGGTTTCAAATGGGATTTTCAGGTTGCCGAGAGCAATGAGGTGAATGCATGGTGCATGCCAGGAGGCAAAGTGGTCTTTTACACGGGTATCCTTCCCATTTGTCAGGATGTGGATGGGATTGCCGTGGTCATGGGACACGAAGTGGCACATGCCATTGCCCGTCATGGAAACGAGCGTATGAGCCAGTCGTTGATGGTGCAAGGAGGCGGAATGGCCCTCGACCTGGCCACAGCCGGTCAATCGGCACAGAACCGGGCGCTCTTCAGTCAGGCGTATGGATTGGGTGCCACTGTGGGTGCCATTCTTCCGTTCTCGCGTTTGCATGAGAGCGAAGCGGACGAAATGGGTTTGATCTTCACCGCCATGGCAGGCTACGATCCGGCAAAGGCTGTTCCGTTCTGGGAGCGCATGTCAAAATTGGGCGGACAGCGACCACCTGAATTTCTGAGTACGCATCCCGATCCCGACAAACGAAGCGAGAAATTGGCTCAGCAGGTGCGTGTAGCGAGGGCCTACGCCACTAAATATGGCACCAATTGACCCGGTCTCACGCAATAATATTCTTGTTTTCATGTTAAATTCGCGTTCCATGAAGTTGAAATCGATCCTTGTGTTCTGCTGCTTTACAGCAATCGTGCTAAGCGGTTGTAAGAAAGGATGCGTGGTGTGCACCGGAATGAGTGCACCAAGGGAATTCTGCGAAGGAGACTTCACACAAAAGTCGTACTACCAAAATGCAGTCAATGCTTATGAAGCCACAGGAGGTGTTTGTGAAGAGAATTAGCCTGTTTCTCATCGGATTGACGGTGGTAGGACTCAGTGCGTGCAGCCGTTGCGAGGAATGTCAGGACCAAGGCAGCACAGAGACCATCTGTGAGACCGAGTTCGACAATCCCGATCAGTATGAGGACGCTATTTCCGACAGGGAGGCCCAAGGAGCTGTCTGTACCTCTACCGGAGGGTTCTGACGGCTATTTCACGAAGGTTGCACTGGTATGATTGCCATCAAGGCAACTTGGTTATTTTTGCCGCCTAAATCATTTTAAATGGCATCAACATCAGATATTAAAGTCGGTTCGGTGATCCGTTACAACGGAGAACTTTGCATTGTAAGCGAAAAGCAACACACCATGCCTGGAAAAGGCGGTGCATTCTATCAGGTAAAGATGAAATCCATCCAGAGCGGACGGAATTACGAGAACCGATTCCGTTCGGGAGAATCCGTGGATATTGCCCGTTTGGTTTACAATGAACTGCAATATATCTACGAAGAAGGCGACCATTTCGTGTGTATGAATCAGGAAACGTATGAGCAGGTGATGATTCCGAAGCAATTGTTCGGAGACAACGCCAAGTTCCTGAAAGAAAGCATGATCGTGAAGGTCGGTTTCGAAAGCGACCAGCCGATCATTGCAGAGGCACCGACATTCGTTGAGCTTCTTATTACCCATTCAGAGCCTGGAGTGAAAGGAGATACGGCTACAAACAGCATGAAACCTGCCACCCTCGAAACGGGAGCCGAAATACGCGTTCCGTTGTTTGTGAACGAAGGCGAAATGATCAAGATCGATACGCGTACGGGTGAGTACGTGGAGCGCGTTAAATAGATCCGTTTGAAATTCGAGCATCCCATAACAGCAGCGGATCTTGCCATCAGGATCGGTGCTGAGTGCATAGGAGATGGGAGTATAAGGCTCACGGGCATTAACGAGATCCATCGCGTAACCGAAGGAGATGTTACGTTCTGCGATAACCCGAAATACATAAGACCGGCACTGGCCTCAGAGGCAAGTTGCATTCTCGTAAATGAACGTTGCGATGCACCCGAACACAAGGTGCTTCTGCTGCTAGACAAACCCTTTGTCGCATTTACAGCGCTATCCAAGGAAACAAGAGGTGCTTTTGCAACCACCGAAATGATAAGCTCCACGGCAACCATCGGCAAGGGAACCCGCATCATGCCCGGTGTATTCGTGGGTCGTAATGTACAGATAGGCGATAATTGCATCATTCATCCGCATGTGACCATTTACGATGGGTGCACGCTCGGAAACAACGTCATCATACATTCCGGAACCGTGATCGGTGCCGATGCATTCTACTATCAGCGCAAAGGCGGCTACAATAAGTTGAACTCGTGCGGTACGGTGCGCATTGAGGATGATGTGGAGATAGGTGCCAATTGCACCATCGACAGAGGTGTTACTTCTGAAACCGTGATAGGGCAGGGAACCAAGATCGATAACCTGGTGCAGATAGGACACGATACGGTTGTAGGAAAGAACTGTCTTTTTGCTTCGCAGGTAGGTATTGCCGGAGTGGTGAATGTAGAAGATGATGTGATCCTTTGGGGGCAGGTAGGGGTTCAGAAAGACCTCACCATCGGTAAAGGGGCGGTAGTGTTGGGGCAATCTGGTCTGGCCAAATCGTTGAAAGGAGGCATTACATATTTCGGTAGTCCCGTAAGGGAAGCACGCGAAAAAATGAAGGAATTGGCACTCATCAAACAATTGCCTTCCATCATAAAGGAACTAAAGGGGTAAGTGTTTCACGCACGTAACTGACCTAAGTGTGCATTGGTCATGTTGTTATTATATTTGGTCTAATAGTTGAACGTTAGGCGTAAATGCTTCGTAAATTTCGTTGCACATAGCTTAGCCTTTTGACCAGCATCAGCAAAAACAGAAACGAGCAGATCATTCTTGAGACTCTCAAGATTGCAAACTCAGCCTTGAAGTTGAAAAACCTCAAGCTTAACTCGTTGCTGGAGATCACCAATG
>JBFHEW010000149.1:0-6352 GCA_041583955.1 Bacteroidia bacterium
AATACATTCCCTTCGTTGTTATCGGCAATGGCCTCCCCGAAATTGATGGTGTATGTCGTGTTTGGCGATAGTTCCTGCTCAAACCTGACCACCAACGATTTCTTCTTGAGCTGGTAGGTTGGCGATTTCATCATTGGGGGCGAAATGACCACCTGTTCTGCTGGCGATTTCAGTTGGATGAACTCATCAAACGAAATAACAATCTCGTTGGAGTTGAACTCCGTTGATAGATTGGCCGGTTCCTCGGACAGGATTTTCGGAGGAGTCTCGTCCTTGGGTCCTCCGGTAGGCGCCACCTGTTGGGCACAACCGAACAGAAGAAGAATGGAACCGGCAACAAGCGCTTCTCTCATGCGAACAACGGGCTTAAAAGGGTTGTGATCCTCTCCAGACCTGCCTGGTCAATAGCATCGAAATCATCCAGAACCGTGCTATCGACATCCAATACTGCAACTACCTGGTTATTGGTAATGATTGGAATTACAATTTCGGACCTTGAAGCAGAACTGCACGCTATGTGCCCGGGAAACAGGTCCACATCCGGAACCAGAATGGTCTTCTGTTGCTGCCAAGAAGTTCCGCATACTCCTTTCCCTAAGCCGATGCGCGTACAGGCCACATCGCCTTGAAACGGCCCTAGCACGAGTTCGTCTCCTTGCACCAGATAGAATCCGACCCAGAAGAAGCCGAATGTTTGACGCAATGCGGCCGCCACATTGGCCAGATTGGCGACCAACGAGGGCTCCCCAAGAATCAGCGCACTTATCTGTGGATATAGCTGCGCATACTTCTCTTTTTTGGAAAGATGATGGGATATGTTGAGTTCTTCTGCCATCAGTTCTTGCAGAAATGGTAAATATGGTCGAAGCATTCATCGGACGCTTCCAAGTGGCCCATGTGGCCAATATTCGGCACGGTTATCAATGAGATGTCGTTGGCAAGAGCGGCAATGGAACGTAGGTCATCGGTGCTGATCACCGGGTCCAATTCGCCATGGATGATCCGTTTCCTGAACGTGCCATTTCTGAGGGTTTCGGTTTGGTCCTTGCGTTCCATCATTCCGCGCACGTTGGCAATGATACCCTGATCGGAAAATCCGCTGGCAATGGTCACCAGCTCGTTGATCTCTGCCTTCAGGGCCAGGCGCGAGTGCTCTGCGAACAACGAAGGAATGGCTGCACTTACATAGACCGCCTTGTTGCGCTGAATGAGTGCTATGACCCGTTGCCGGTCCAACTTCTTCTCTTCCGGATCGGGGTAAGCGGTAGAATGGAACAATAGAAGTGCAGCTACAAGGTTGGGAAAGTTCTCGGCCACGGCCAACGCCACGTAGCCGCCCATGGAATGTCCGATAATGGTACAATGCTCAACGCCTTCTGTGGCGAGAACAGCTGCTACTGCAGCCGCATGTTCGTGCATGGAATGTGCATAGCCTACATTGCCTGACTCTCCCTGCCCGAGCAGATCGATGGTAATGACGTTGAATTCAGACCCAAGCTTCGCGGCATAGTCATTCCACATACCTCGTTCTTCCAGGAATCCGTGTAGCAGCACAACGGGTTGTCCACCACCGATCTGTGAATAAACCACATGCACACCTTTATATTCTATGGTCTTTCGCAAAGTAATTTTGTGAGGCGGTCAAAAGTACATACTAAGCCCAAGACCTACCCGTTCATACCTCAATCACTTTCCAGATGAAACGATACGTTCAGATATTTCTTGCCCTGCTTATTGCTTTTTGGTTTTCGGACACCAAAGCGCAAGGTAAACTTGGTGTTTTCGTAGGTGGCGGTATGATGACCTATGCGGGCGACCTTCAGGAAAATCCGTGGCCGCACGCCAAGACCATTCGTTGGACCGCCAATGCAGGACTGCATTGGCAGATAACCCGCAGATGGGGCCTGCAATTGAACTACACGGTCGGAGAGATCATGGGCAGCGATAGTTACTCGTCATCAGCCTTCCGTCAGAACCGTGACCTGAGCTTCAAGTCGCTCATTCACGAAATAGGCCTGCGCGGAACGTTTGATATTCTTCCGAACGACAGGTGGAAAGTGCTTCCGTACCTGACGGCTGGTGTCGGGGCGCTCAATTTTGAGCCCGAATGGAATGGTACTGCCCTGCGTCAAGCTGCCTCCGAAGGGGTCAATTATCCCAACTGGTCGGTTGCCATACCCACCGGATTGGGCGTGAAATGGCAGATCAATTGCCGTTGGGCGCTGAAAGGAGAAGTGTTGTACCACTGGACCATAACCGATTACCTTGATGATGTGAGTCAACGCGGCAACCCCAAGTGGGATGATGGCATGTGGGACGTGAACGTAGGGGCCATTTTCTTTTTCACCGGTTGTGGCAGTGGTAAGAAAGGCGGCCTCATTGAAGACTGCGAGCAGCTTTACAAGGATGTGGACCTGCAGAAGCTGCAGAATCAGTACAAGTAAGGGCTACGTTAGTTCAGTGCATGCGTAATGGCCGTAACGGTGCGGTCAATATGCTCTTCACTCACAATTCCCATGTGCCCAACGCGGAAATAACGTGCTTTGTGTGATGGCAACAACCCTCCGGCAATGACCACTCCGTTGTTTGCGACCTTTCCAAGGAATTCGGCTCCATTCATGCTTTCCTTATAGTAAGGTGCTGTTAGCGTATTTGCCTGTACTGCTTCCGATCTCGGAATGAATTCAAGGCCAAGGGAGATCATTGTATCGCGGAACTTCTTTGCCAAGCGTCTGTGCCTCTCAAACCGCGCGTCCATTCCTTCTTCGAGTATGAGCTCAAGGCTCTTTTCCAATGCCTGTATCAGGTTGACCGGAGGAGTGGCAAAGTAAGACGGGTTCCGTGCTTCGTATGCCTCCATGATGGGTAACCACAGACTCCAATCGCAGTAGTAATTTCCAACAGGGCTTTTTCGGTTCTTCCAAACGTTCATGGCTTTTTCAGAAGCAACCAGAAGTGCCAATCCGGGCGGAACGCCAACGGCTTTCTGCGAAGCCGTTACAACCACATCTATTCCCCATTCCTCCTGTCGGATCTCTTCTCCGGCAACCGAACATACGCCATCAAGAATGCTGAGAACATCATACTTCTTGGCCAGCGCGCCCATGGCTTTTGCATCTACCAGCACGCTGGTAGAGGTATCTACATGGGTAAAGGTCATCAACTTGTAATTTCCAGAAGAAAGTTCAGACTCCACCTTTTCGAGCGGAACAACATCACCGACCTCAGATTGAATCAGCGTGACATTGGCGCCATAGCGTTTGAGCAACTCGGCATACCGTTCTCCGAAATAACCGGTTGAAACCACCAAAACGCTGTCGCCAGCTTCGATGAGGTTGGCTCCGGCCATGTCCATGGCCAATGTTCCAGACCCCGATACAATGAATGGCTGTCCGTTGGGTGCCAGCCAGACCTTGCGCATCATTTCCAAGGCCCTACCGAATGATTCTATGAATGCGGGCGCCACATGACTCAAGGTCGGTTGGCCCATTTGTTCCATCACACGTGGGTCGAATTCTATCGGCCCGGGTATCATCAATAGTTTTCTACTCATTCTCCATTACTTCGAATTCATCAACTCCTCAATCTCCTCAACCTCTTTCGGTATGTTCTTCATGAGGTTGTGCGGACCGTTTTTCGTTACGAGGATGTCATCCTCAATCCGAACTCCGATCGCCTCTTCAAGAATGTAAATACCCGGCTCGCAGGTGAATACGTTTCCTTCTTCCATCGGGAGGTCCCAGTTTCCTACATCGTGGGTATCGAGGCCAAGGAAATGGCTGGTGCCGTGCATGAAGTATTTCTTGTACGCAGGCCACTTCGGATCCTGATTCTGAATATCGGCCTTGTCTATCAGTTTCAGTTTCAGCAATTCATCCTGCATCAACAGGCCTACTTCCTGATGGTATTTTTTGAGGACGGTGCCAGGCCGGATCATTTCAATGGCCGCTTTTTGTACCCGCAGCACCGCATTGTACACCTCTTTCTGGCGTTTGGTGAATTTTCCGTTCACCGGAATGGTGCGCGAAAGGTCTGCATCGTAATTGGCGTATTCTGCACCGATATCCAGCAACAGAATATCGCCATCCTTGCATTGTTGGTTGTTCTGTATGTAATGCAACACGCATGAGTTTCTACCGGATGCAATGATGGGTTCGTAAGCAAACCCTTGGGCGCGGTTCCGGATGAATTCGTGTGCCAATTCGGCTTCGATCTCGTATTCCCAGATGCCAGGCTTCACTTTATCGAGCAACCTGCGGAATCCTTTTTCGGTGATGTCGCAAGCTTCTTGGAGGAGCAATGTTTCGAACTTCGATTTGACCGCACGGATCCGCTCCATCACAGGGGCGCATCTGCGGTACTTGTGCAATGGATACTTATCCATGCACCACTTGGCAAAGCGGGCGTCACGGGTTTCCACCTCAATGGAGGCCCTGCCGTGTTCGTTGGAATTGAGATAGATGTGCGAGGCCTCATTCACCAACGAATTGAATACGCGGTTGAAATCCTTTAGCCAATAAATGGTCTGGACGCCCGAAACCTGCTGCGCTTGGTCAACGGTGAGTTTGGCCCCTTCCCAAATGGCGATGGTCTCGTTCGTTTCCTTCAGGAAAAGCACTTCCCGATGGTTATCATCGCGCGCATCAGGCGCCAGCACAAGAATCGACTCTTCCTGATCCACCCCTGTAAGGTAGAACAGGTCGCTGTTCTGTTTGAATTTCATGTGGCCGTCTGCGTTGGTCGGCATCACATCGTTGCTGTTGAAAACGGCCACGCTCTGTGGTACGATTCCTTCTACGAAGCGCTTTCTGTTCTTAACGAACAGTTCGTTATCGATTCTATGGTATCTCATGCTGCCAAAAGTAATGATTGCCAAGATGGATGAAAACCACCAACGTATACTACAGGCAGGAACTGCAGTTCAAATTGCCGTTTACATTTTGAAAATGTTGCTGTCTACGACAAGTTCCTGATAAATGGCGCATACGATCTCATTGCGGAGTGAACCAATCAACACACGTTCTTGTTTGTTCCAAAACAGCTTCTATTTTCACTATTATTAAGAATGGTTCTAAATAAAAAGCAGACAGCACCCATAAATGAGCAGGTATTACATTTGCCGCTAGTAAAGCAAGGCCTGTTCAGGTTTCAATTAAAATCAGACGTCAATGTCAAGTTCAATAGCTAAAAAGATAGCGATGGCCCTTTCGGGGTTCTTCCTGCTGATCTTCCTCCTGCAGCACATGTCAATCAACATGATGTCGGTGATAAGTGCTGACCTTTTCAACGAGGTCTCTCAGTTCATGGGAACCAACCCGTTGGTACAAGGATTGCTCCAACCGATACTGATGTTCGGTGTACTCTTTCACCTCGGAATGGGAATCAAGTTGGAGTTGGAAAACAGAGCGGCAAGGCCAGTGAAATACGCCATGAACAATGGAGGCGCTAATTCCACATGGATGAGTAGAAATATGATCATCACCGGAATTACAGTGATGCTTTTCCTTGTATTGCACCTGTATGACTTCTGGGTGCACGAAATGCAAGTGAAATACCTGCAAGGTGACATGTCCGGACTGATAGATCCGATGGTCGCAGACAGCGGATACCGCTACTGGCAAGAACTGCACGAGAAATTCCACGACCCTGTACGTGTTGGTCTTTACGTTGTCTCGTTCGTGTTTTTGGCACTTCACCTCATGCACGGGTTTCAATCTGCTTTTCAATCTGTTGGTTTCAACCACAGAAAGTATACGCCCATCATCAAGAAGCTTTCAAACATTTACGCCATTGTGGTGCCGCTCGGATTCGTAGTCGTAGCGGTCTATCACTTCATGACGCAATCATAAAATAGGAACCATGTCATTGGATGCCAAGATACCTGAAGGTCCTATCAAGGATAAATGGACCAACCATAAGAATCACATCAACGTTGTAGGTCCTGCCAACAAACGCCACATCGACATTATCGTTGTCGGCACGGGTTTGGCCGGAGGTTCGGCCTCGGCCTCATTGGCCGAAATGGGCTACAACGTCAAGGCCTTCTGCTACCAGGATAGCCCGCGAAGAGCGCACTCCATTGCTGCCCAAGGAGGTATCAATGCTGCTAAGAATTACCAGAACGATGGCGATTCTACCTACCGTTTGTTCTACGACACAGTGAAAGGTGGCGATTACCGCGCGAGAGAAGCGAACGTGTATCGTTTGGCAGAGGTTTCTGCCAACATCATCGACCAATGCGTGGCTCAAGGGGTTCCGTTTGCGAGAGACTATGGTGGCCTTTTGGACAACCGCTCGTTCGGTGGTGTGTTGGTTTCCAGAACATTCTATGCCAAAGGGCAGACCGGACAAC
>JBFHEW010000150.1:0-6265 GCA_041583955.1 Bacteroidia bacterium
CGAATCAAACTCGATCTTGTAGGCATCGAACTTGGCAACCCACTTCACGGCCTGCGATTCGTAGAGTACGTAGCCGGTAAACAGTCCTTTGCATACTTCCAGATACTCGGTGAATCCCTTTCGTGAAAGAGTGGTTATGGTCTTTTCCATACCGTCATGAAAGGCTTCAAAGTCGGATGCTGGCTTCATACTGGTAGCGAAGCTCATCAAGGCGTACATGTAATTCTCAAAATCCACCGCCTTCTTCTTCTCTTTCAGCATCAGATCGGACATGGCGTAAACGCGCTCTTTCTGCTGTGGGCTGTAATGACCGCTATTCCACACGGGTAGAAAAACCTCCTGAACGAGTTTCTTGGCAGCCTTCGGGTCGCCCAAGGCGAAAAATCCTTCCAGTTCCTGAATGTACTTTTCGTTGTCGTGCGTGAATGACTTTATCTGTTGGGCGCTTGAAACCCGAGCAAACCCGAATGTGAATGCTGCGAGAAGGAAAAATAATTTCTTCATGTTATTGTTTGGTGAACCGGGCCGAAACCCAATTATTCTGTGTCAGATTTCCGTTAAAGATAAAGCCTGATCGGACAGCTACTTCGGTGATCATCGGCAAGTCTTCAACATAAAATCCACTTACAAAAAGCTGTCCATTCCTGTTCAAGACACTGGCATACACCGGAATATCTTCCAACAGGACGTTATGATTGATGTTGGCCAGAACAGTGTTGAACTTCTTGTTTCCGAGCAGACCGGCATCTCCTTGAAGTATTTCGATGTCATCGATCCCATTCAGCTCGCAGTTGTCGGGAGCATTCTCGTAGGCCCAATCATCGATGTCTATGGCCGTTACGTCCTCCACTCCTAATTTCCGTGCAAGAATGGCCAGGACCGCTGTGCCCGACCCCATATCAAGCAACGGGCCTTCCACCTTGCAGGTCATGAGGTTTTCCACCATCATGGAAGTAGTGGCGTGATGTCCTGTTCCGAACGACATCTTGGGCATGATGAGTATTTCCTGCTTGAACCCTGTCTTTGATGCATGGAAAGGGGCGCGAATGCGACAGAGGTCTTTTATCTCCACCGGGTCGAAATTCTTCTCCCACTCCTCGTTCCAGTTCTTTTCTTCTGCTACAGACGAGGTGAACGACAGTTCAAACGCGGCCTCTCGCAATTGACTGAAAACCTCCTCTACCTTCTGCATGTCAAGTTCAGTCTCTTCGATGTAGGCCTCCACTCCTTCATCGGTTTCCAGGAAACCCTCGAAATCGATGTCAGACAGGTCGGAAATAAGGATCTCACGCCCTGGTTCTACTGGACGGATGGTAATTGAAAGCACCGCGTGGGCCATATCAGAATGAATGAATGATGTGTAAAAAATCGGTTGCTGATAGAGATGCACCACCTATCAGGCCGCCATCAATATCAGGTTGTGAGAAGAGTTCTTTGGCGTTGTTGGGTTTTACGCTTCCGCCATAGAGAATTGAAATATCCTGCGCACGATCGGCCAGCACCTGAGATAGCTTTTCCCTGATGAATGCGTGCATTTCCTGAGCTTGCTCGGGAGATGCCGTTTTTCCCGTACCAATGGCCCAAACAGGTTCGTAGGCGATCACCATTTTCAGCAGATCATCCATTTTGAATCCCTGCAATGCCGATTGGATCTGAGTACCCACCACCTCGAAATGTTTTCCGGCTTCCCGTTCCTCCAGCGATTCACCGCAGCAGTATATGGGTCTTACGCCATTGTCCAGTAACCGTTGGATCTTGCGGTTGATGAGCGTATCGTCCTCTTGGCAATACTGGCGTCTTTCGGAATGTCCTACGATGCAAAAATCGCAACCGAAAGAACGTATCATGGCGGCCGAAACCTCGCCCGTGAAGGCACCTTGAGATTCGTGATGACAATTCTGCGCGGCAACGGATACCGGACTTTTCTCCACCATGGCGACAACGTCTGCCAAAAACGGGAATGGTGGCGCCAGTATGACCTTTGTACTGCCGGCCCCCACTCCATTCACAATTCCTTCAACCAAAAGAAGCCCCTCGTTCTTTGCAAGGTTCATTTTCCAGTTTCCGGCTACTATCTTATCTCTCATACACTGATTGAAATGGACAAGGAGAAAAAGAAAATCGTTACCCTACGTTTTCTCCCTGTGCGTTATTCGTTCTAACTAATACTTACTCGCGGATCAAATATACCGTAGAGCACGTCAACAAGCATATTTATGGCCACAAATATGACTGCAACGAAAAGAATGCAGCCCATTACCACTGGCAGATCGTAGGTGTTGAGCGCGTTCAGCATAATGAGACCCAAACCTTTCCACCCGAACACGATCTCTACGAAAACAGCCCCTGCAAGCAACGATGCCAACCAGCCCGAAATGGCCGTGATGACCGGGTTGAGCGCATTTCGCAACGCATGTTTCAGTATCACCACCCTGAAAGAAAGCCCTTTGGCCGTTGCGGTTCTGACATAATCCATGGAAAGGACCTCGAGCATGGAGTTCCGCGTAAGCTGCATGAAAACTGCCAACGGACGTACACCGAGTGTAACGGCCGGTAAGATCAGATTCTTCAAAACGAGTTGCTTTCCGTTGAACTCGTCAATCTCGTACAGACTCCCGGTCACTTCCAATCCGGTGAGATCGCCCAACAGGTAAGCGAAGACCCACATGATAAGGATGGCTGCGACAAAAGAAGGTAAGCTCATGCCGAAAATGGAGAAGACCATCAGCAACTTGTCTATCCATTTGCCACTGAACAACGCTCCGAAAATACCGAACGTGATGCCTAGGAAAGTTGCGATGAGAATGGCAGTTACCGCCAGTACTGCTGTGCCCGGCAACGCATCAAGCACAATATCCACAACGGTCTGCTGCGACTGATAGGACCGTCTTAAATACGGTACTTTAAGAACAAAAGCAGTTTGAGCGGAAGACCAGAGCGTTTTGGACGACCGATGTTCGGATGGTTCAAAGAAGAACGGACTCTCAGGGTCATCCAAACTGTAAAGGGCCATAGGCGAAAGGTCGTTCAGGTACATCATGTACTGAGTAACCAACGGCAGGTCGAGTCCGAGGTCCTTGCGGATCATTTCCAACTCCGTCAGATCGGCTCGCTGACCAAGCATCAACCGGGCAGGGTCACCTGGCAATGCAGTGAACAACAGGAAGACAACCGTCACTATTCCGAACAGCACCGTGAGGCTGTAGAGGAACTTACGTGTGACGAAACCGACCAATTACTGCTTGTTCAGATATTCCAACTCCAATTCCTGCAATGCAGGCAGGTCGTTATAGTGCCACTTCCCGTACACCTTCCCGTCTTTGATAAGCATAAGACCCGGATTCGATCGGATGATGGTCTTCAGTACGATCTGGTCGCAGAAAAGATAGCTGAACGGGTTGCTGTTGGCCTGAGCAAAGCTCACAGCATCACGCGGAGCGCTTGATGTAAGGCCCACAAAACGATAACCTTTGTCCTGTAACGCCTGAGCAAGAGCATTGATACGCTCCTGCGGTTGAATGGTGGCCGAGTTGAGGTCGTAGGATATGAGGAAGAACGTGAAGTTCTCGCTCTGAAGGAAATCTTCTGTAAGGTCCTCGCCATCGGCAGCAGAGATGGAGAAATCCATGATCTTGGGCTCCACCCCTTTCTCGATCACTTCTGTACGGGAATCGACATACTCGTATTTCTCCTGGTAGTTTTCGGGGAATTTCTCAAACTCCTGCTCCTTACCGGTTTCCTTGTCGCGCAGGATGTAGTAGTACTTCAACTTATCCGGAATGCCTTCCATCTGCTCTGCAATGCTCTTTCCGGTGGCATAGGCGCGGAAATCCTTCACAGGCAGGTAACTGTACGTGTAAAAAGTAAAGAAGATCATTGCCACTGTGGCCAGCATGGTTGTGATCCACGGTGCCTTGCGGTGTTCAACCAAACGGACCAGAAAGAACACGGTGAAAGTTGCCACTGTGAACCAGAATGGGAAGAACCACTCCAGATCGTACGACAATTTGAGCATGACCAGCGACCCGATGACCGAAAGCGCAAAGTCGTTCTTATCCGTTTCAGAAATACTGATCTGCTTCTGACGTACGAAAATGATGAGAATGAATACGCTAAGGATCACATCTTTATAGAAGCTTTCCCACGCAGTAAGCGGAATGGCATCACCGAAACATCCGCATGTCTTTACGATCTCAAAATAAGCCGAGGCGAAGGTGAGTGCCGTGAAAAATGCAATGAGCAACAGGAGTAGCAGCGCTGTGATCCGCGTTTTGAACCGCACCAGAATAGCTACTCCCAATATCACTTCCAGTATCACAATGAAAATGGCCTGAGGCAAGGCGTATTGATAGCAGAAATGGAAGAACGGCTCCAGAAAGCCGACATACTCGCCCAACTTGGAGAACTCCTCGAAATACTCTTCCAACTTGTAGCTGAATCCTAACGGGTCGTTGGCTTTTACGATTCCGGAGAAAATGAATAGTACTCCAACAAAATAACGCGCAATATCAGTTATCAATTTCATGTCAGATGGGTTTGATCAGCAAATTTAATCTTCGGTAAGAACTGGCAATGTCAAGCCTTTGTCTTGGACTCGCTTAGTTTGATCAACGCGAAAACCGAATAGTTGATCATATCATACAGATTGGCGTCAATTCCTTCGGAAAGTTGGCTCTGTCCGTTGTTATCTTCCATCTCTTTGATGCGAAGTATTTTAACAAGAATTAGATCTGTGAGCGATTTCACACGCATGTCGCGCCATGCCTCGCCATAGTCGTGATTCTTGCGTTCCATGAGCGCTTTGGCTTCGGCCGCGTACTTATCGTACCAGGCAATGGCACGCTCAAGGTCCAGATCAGGTTCATCGGCATGGCCATTCTCCAACTGTATGATCTCCATGATGGAATAATTGACCAGCCCGATGTACTCAGGGTAGATCCCCTCGCCTACCATGCTCACGCCTTTCTCCTCCAAACTTCGGATGCGGTTGGCCTTAATGAACAACTGATCGGTAATGGATGATGGACGGAAAATGCGCCAAGACGCACCATAATCCTTCATTTTCCCTACAAAAATGGCACGGCATTCCGCCATGGCCTTATCGTATTGTGCGTTGGTATCTGCCATCAGTGACGAACCCTTAACTTCGGCTCTTGGATGAGCGCCAAAATTAACCTTTTAGCCAAGAACAGAACCCTCAATTGCAGGGGGCGCCTGCTGGTGCTACAACGCCCGCTAATCATGGGCATCCTCAATCTCACGCCCGATAGTTTTTTCGATGGAGGGAAGTACAATGAGGTTGACGCTGCACTGAAACGAGCGGAACAGATGCTAGAGGAAGGTGCCGACATCCTGGATCTTGGGGCCTACAGTAGTCGCCCCGGTGCAGAAGATATTCCTGAAGTGGAGGAACTGAAGAGGATGATGCCTCCGTTAGAAGCCATTGTCTCCCGTTTTCCGGACGCACTGATCTCCATCGACACATTCCGTGCTGGAGTTGCCAAACAGGCCATGGAAATGGGCGCGCACATCATTAACGACATATCGGGCGGTAACCTCGATGCCGAGTTGCCTGCTGTGGCTGCTGCATTCTCGGCACCATACATCTGTATGCATATGAAAGGAACGCCACAGACCATGCAGAAGAACCTATCAGAAAAGGAGGGTTTCGATTCGCTACTCGGATTCTTTGCGCATCGGGTACCCGCATTGACGCAGCAAGGCGTGAAAGATGTGATCATTGACCCTGGTTTCGGATTCGGAAAAACACTCGAGCAGAACTACGAAATGGTAGACCGACTCCATGAACTTTCCGTTTTCGGAAAACCGATACTGGTAGGGGTTTCCCGTAAAAGCATGATACGTTTGAAGTATGGTGATACGGCCGAACAGACCTTGAATGGAACCATTGAAGTGAATCGACAACTGCTACAGCATGGAGCAGATATACTTCGGGTTCATGATGTGAAGGAGGCTGCTGAGTTGGTGAAATGATGGAATACCTATCAACGAACAGAGACGCTTGGAACAAACGGGTTGCCACCCATTTGCAGTCTGAGTTCTATGACATTGACGGATGGAAGGCAGGCAAAACAAGTTTGAATACCATTGAACTCGGATTGCTTGGTGATGTAAGTGGAAAATCGATTCTCCATCTGCAATGTCACTTCGGACAGGACACGCTTTCTTTGGCTCGAATGGGAGCCCAGGTGGTTGGTGTTGACCTATCGGACGAAGCCATCGCGGCAGCAAGAAAACTGAACGA
>JBFHEW010000151.1:0-6261 GCA_041583955.1 Bacteroidia bacterium
CCATGACCTTGAAGGTCATCATTCACGGCAGGATTATGTATCATCTGACTCAATAAGTAAATCCGTTTCCCCGGATTCTCGTTCAGTGCCCGATACGCTATTTCTATGGCGTTCTCAACCCCGTAGCAGAATCCGAAATGACGTGCCACGTAGAATTTCACGCTTCCGAAATCGAGCATGGTAGGAGCGAAGTCCTGCTTCCGTGGATCCTTCTGTTTCCGTGCTTCTTTAATGGATCCGATTATCGGACTTCGGTAAAATGCTGGTATATCGAATTTCTTCATATGTGCTGCAAACTCTTCCGCAAAGGTAGTGCAGCGGAATAGAAGGATGAGGTATGATCAGGAAAAACGACTGGCGGTAATCTCAGGCATGTGTGCCAACTGCTCCGAAAACGGTTTTACAGGGTCTTTTTATTTCAAATGTTAATTTATACTTTTGCAGGCCCAAAATTGGGAGGCTCTTCCCGAACAAGAGTTAACTATACAAACAACCTCTCAGCATTAACGGGACGCTGAGATACAAATCTGACCAACATGGCAGAAGAAAAAAAGGCAGACAAGGCCACAAAGGCAACTGCAAAGGCTACAGCTGACGCGCCAAAAGCCAAAAAACCACGAATCAAGGCAACTACAACTGAAGAAGTGACCGAAGAGGTTGCTGCTCCTGTTGCCGAAAAAGCAACTCCAAAAGCCGAAAAGGTTGACGTAGCAGAAGTGGCTGCAGAAGAAGTTGCAGAGGCGAAAGAAAAAAAGACAGAACCTCGCAAACCAGCTGTTAGACCAGCAGATTTCGATTGGAGCGCCATTGGCAAGAAACAAGAAGTCTATGCCGAGAAGGAAAGAGCTTCGTTGGAGGCAATGTATGACGCCACCATCACTTCTTTCAATTCACATGATGTTCTGGATGGAACCATCATTGAGAAGACCAAGAAGGATTTCATCGTTACCATCGGTGGAAAATCAGAAGGTATCGTTCCACTTAGCGAAACACGTTACAATCCGGATTTCCAAGTAGGAGACCAGATAGAAGTGTATATCGAGAAAGTAGAGGATAAAGGAGGACAGTTGGTCCTTTCTCATAGAAAAGCACGCGCACTCCGTTCTTGGGAGCGTGTCAATAAGGCGCTTGAAGATGACGAGATCATCAGAGGTCAGATCAAATGCAGAACCAAAGGTGGTCTTATTGCCGATGTTTTCGGAATCGAGGCGTTCCTTCCTGGATCTCAGATCGATGTGAAGCCTATCCGCGATTACGACATGTATGTTGGTAAGACCATGGAGTTCAAGGTGGTCAAGATCAATAACGAGTACAAAAACGTTGTTGTTTCGCACAAAGCACTTATTCAGGCAGAACTTGAGTCTCAGAAGAAGGAGATCATCGGTAAGCTTGAAAAAGGACAGATCCTTGAAGGAACTGTTAAGAACATCACTTCTTACGGTGTATTCATTGACCTTGGAGGTGTTGACGGACTTATCCATATCACCGATCTATCTTGGGGACGTATCAATCATCCTGAAGAAATCGTTGAGTTGGATCAGAAGATCAATGTGGTCATCCTTGATTTCGATGATGACAAGAAGCGAATTGCACTTGGTCTGAAGCAGCTTAGCGCTCATCCATGGGATGCGCTTGAGTCTGAAGTGAACATTGGCGATAAGGTGAAAGGAAAAGTAGTTGTTGTGGCCGATTACGGTGCATTCGTGGAGGTTGCTCCAGGAGTAGAAGGACTACTTCACGTTTCGGAAATGAGCTGGTCGCAGCACTTGAGAAGCGCTCAGGATTTCTTGAATGTTGGCGATGAAGTGGAATGTGTTGTTCTGACATTGGATAAGGAAGACAGAAAAATGTCTTTGGGAATCAAGCAACTCATGCCAGATCCATGGGCAGATATTGTAACCAAGTATCCAGTTGGATCACAGCATACTGCTAAGGTTCGCAGCTTCACCAACTTCGGAATCTTCGTTGAGTTGGAAGAAGGTGTAGACGGTCTGGTTCACATTTCTGACCTTTCTTGGAACAAGAAGATCAAGCATCCATCTGAATTCACAAGCATCGATGCAGACATCGAGGTTCAAGTGTTGGAGATCGATGCGGAGAACCGAAGATTGAGCCTTGGACACAAGCAATTGGAAGAAAATCCATGGGATGTGTTTGAAACCGTTTTCACGCTAGGAAGTGTTCATCAAGGAACAGTAACGGGTGTTAACGATAAAGGTGCAACTGTTGCGCTTCCTTATGGTGTAGAAGGATTTGTTCCTAAGCGTCATATGGTGAAAGCAGATGGTACTGAGATCAAGGCTGAAGAAGCTGTTGAGCTTGAGGTCATCGAATTCAACAAGGATAGCAGAAGGATCTATGTTTCCCATGCCAAAACCCATTCGGATGAGGCATTCGCATCTTCTAAAGAAGAGGAAGGAGATAAGAGAAAAGCTGCCAGCAGCGCTGCAAGTAGAGGAGTTAAGAAAGTTCAGCAGAGTCAGGAAAAGACAACGCTAGGCGATCTGGACGCCCTTGCGGATCTCAAATCGCAAATGGAAAATTCAGAGAAAGCGGCTAAGAAGTCGAAGAAATAAAAAAAGAAACCCCGCTAGCAGCGGGGTTTTTTTTTACCCATTATGGAAGTACATTTGCCGCAGGTCAATGAGCAAGAGGTCACGTATCATACTAGACAGTAAGCAGCTCAATCTCTCCATTGAGAGAATCTGCTATCAGCTCATTGAAAACCACAATGATTTTTCCCGTACGGTGCTTGTAGGCTTGCAACCCCGGGGTGTGTTTGTCGCTCAGCGAATTCACGCACGCTTGGAGCATTTGACAGGAAAGAAGATCCAACTCGGATGGTTGGACATCACGTTCAACAGAGACGATCATCGTAGGCATGAGATTCCGCTTATCCCGTCCAAAACCAAGATGGATTTTCTGGTTGAAGGCAAGAAAGTGGTAATGATAGATGATGTGCTTTTTACAGGACGGACCATCCGTGCCGGAATGGATGCGCTGATGGCCTTTGGAAGACCATCCGTCATCGAACTGGTGGTACTCATTGACCGAAGATTCAGTAGACATCTTCCCATAGAACCAAATTACGTAGGTGTTCGCATTGACACCATCGTATCTGAAAAGGTTGAAGTAGCCCTCGTGGAAAGCGGAGGCAACGACACAGTTAAACTTTATTCACCAGAACAGGAATGAGCGGACTTTCAGTAAAGCATCTCCTCGGAATCAAATACATCACAAAAGAGGACATTGAACTGATCTTTCAGACCGCTGACAATTTCAAACAGGTCATCAATAGACCGATCAAGAAAGTACCTTCACTACGCGACATCACCATAGCCAACCTCTTTTTTGAGAATTCAACCAGAACGAAGCTTTCGTTCGAACTTGCAGAGAAAAGACTCTCTGCAGATGTGATCAACTTTTCCGCATCAGCATCTTCGGTTACCAAAGGAGAAACGCTTCTAGATACCGTGAACAACATATTGGCCATGAAAGTGGATATGGTTGTGATGCGTCATCCGTTACCAGGCGCAGGTCAGTTTCTGTCGAAACACATCAACGCGGTGATAGTGAATGCCGGAGACGGAACACACGAACATCCGACCCAAGGTTTGCTGGATGCGTACTCCATAAGAGAGAAATATGGCGAAGTGAAAGGGAAGAAGGTGGTCATCGTTGGTGATATCCTTCACTCACGTGTGGCCCTATCAAACATCTTTGCACTTCAGAAGTTAGGTGCAGAGGTGAAGGTTTGCGGACCGGCAACCCTGATCCCCAAACACGTTGAGTCTCTTGGCGTGAAATACGAGCCGGATCTGATGAAAGCACTCGAATGGTGCGATGTTGCCAACATGCTTCGAATACAGATGGAGCGTCAGGACGTGAAATATTTCCCATCCTTGCGGGAATATTCCTTGCAATATGGTCTGAACAAGAAGATCCTTGATGGCCTCAGAGAGCGGATCACAATAATGCACCCAGGCCCCATCAACAGAGGGGTAGAGGTGACTTCGGATGTGGCAGACAGCACACAATCCATCATCTTGGATCAGGTTGAGAATGGGGTTGCAATACGAATGGCAGTCATTTACCTCCTGGCTGGAAAAATTGAACAGGAAGCCTAATTCACGTATCAAAAATCGTGTTACCTTTCGACTTTAAATTTTTGGTAACTTTGCAACAAAGCCAAACATGAATTTCGAAATAGACAAGAAAGACAACTACGCAGTAGTTAAAGTGAAAGTGGAGAAATTGGATAGCCAGATCTCCCCTTCCCTGAAATCAGAACTGGTAGTACTCAATGCTGATGAATTCAAGAACATCATCATCGACCTTGAAGAAACACGTTACTGCGACAGTTCCGGTCTAAGTGCGATTCTTGTTGCAAACAGACTATGTAAGAACTCAGGAGGTTCTTTCGTGCTTTGCGGGCTGCAGCGTTCAGTTGCAAAGCTGATATCCATCTCCCAGTTGGATACCATCCTCAATATCACCCCAACATTGCAAGAGGCAACCGACCTATTGGCAATGGAGTCTATAGAGAAGGACCTAGGTGAGGAATAATTTCAAATCGTAAACTCAAATCAATTACAAATAAAAATCATGAAAAAAGCTCTACTTTCAATTATTGCGGGTGCACTTTCAGTAAGTGTTGCAAGTGCCCAATGTACTCCTGACCCATCGTTGGCTGGAGAAGCATTCGGTCTGTGGCCGGATAGCCTTGAAACAGTTTACACTTGTGTTGGTTGTGGCGATCAGAGCCGCGTTGTTGATCTGGTTACTTTCACGGATACTGTATTCGCATTCGAAATTGTTCCAGGAAGCCCTACAAACGTTACGGTTTATATCAACGCTTTCAAGATCGTTGATGTAAGAAACGTACCTGCAGGAATGACTTACGGAACCAACATTCCTGAGTCTGATCCTTCTGTAGATCCTACCGATGCTCCTTGGGGTATCTGGTTCAACGGTGGAACACCTCCAAACCAGACTTCTACTCAAGGATGTGTTTTCATCAGTGGTACTGAAGATCAGTGGAACACATTGGCTAACGGTGGTCTTGGTGCTGTTCAGTTGGAGATCGATGTTGATGTTCGAATTGCTGGAACCAATCCTGATTTGAGCACCATCATCCAGAACGGATCTTGGATGTCTGACGTTCCTGCTTCACTTGGTGGTGGAGTTATCACTGTTAGCGATTACTGGTTGGTTGCTCAAGCAAGTGGTGTTGGAATCGTTGAGGTTGACGAGAGCAAGTTCATGCTTGTTAACAACTACGTTGATGAAGTTACCGGAATCACAAACATCGAGTTCAACGCTCCATACAACATGGAAGGTCTTGAATTCAACGTTTACAGCATCCTTGGTAGCAAGATCCACTCAGAGAAGTTCAACGTTGAGAGAGGTGTTAACTCTGTGAAATTCAACGGAAACCGTCATGCAGCTGGTATCTACGTTTACACCATCTCTGATGGCAAGACAATGCTTACAAATAAAATGTACACTAACTAAGACGTTCTTAGTTTGAGTTTAGAGCCCTGCACCCAAAGGTGTGGGGCTTTTTTTTGCCACCGAATACCATGAACTAGGTATTGCAGGTGGGAGGCCGTCAGGATAGATTTGTGCCGTTATTTAAAATCAGTCTAAATAAAAGCACATGAAAACCATCCAACGTTTCAGTTCAGTTTTATTCATTTTATCGGTGATCATCCTTTCTTCCTGTAAAAAGGAAACCGAAGACCGGTTAGACGTTCCTGCTACCTACGAATTCTTGCGCAACGGTGCGTCAACAGTAGATTATAGTGGCCAGACAGAAAGATTGGATATGCTGGCTCAATTGAGCAGCTATTTGAAATCCGTCAACACAGTAGGTTCACCCGAGTTGGACGCAGCGCGATTGAAGAACATGTTCAGAAATCAGAATGACCCGTTCACAGGTCAGACCTATGGTAAAGACCTGGTCTCGAAATGTTTTCCAGCAGATACCGCCATGTTCATTCAGTTGTTGGAAGATGCAGCAGTGGCGAGTCAGGCTACAGGAACCGCTTCAAATGGTGTTGCGGGCGTATTAGTTGATGGTAGCTCAGATCCAACTAAAGGGTATCGCGTCACAGCCAGTGGTCTGGAACTGGCTCAAGTAGTAGAAAAAGGGTTGATGGGTGCGGTTTTCTTTTATCAGGCCATGGAGGTTTATTTATCTGAGGATCGTATGGGTTCCGTTGGAAATGAAGACCTGGTTGATGGGAAGAATTACACCAA
>JBFHEW010000152.1:0-6249 GCA_041583955.1 Bacteroidia bacterium
ATGGCCAGCGCATAGACGAATGGCTTGAAGGTGGAACCGACCTGACGTGCTCCCTGTTTCACATTATCGTACTTGAAATGCTTGTAATTGATGCCCCCTACCCAGGCACGGACAAAACCAGTGTGGGGGTCCATGGACATGACGGCTGCCTGCAAGAAGTGCTTGTAATAGCGAATGGAGTCCATTGGCGTGAGTACCGTATCTATCTCTCCTTGCCAAGAGAATATGGTCATCTCGACCGGTTGCTTGAATTCCACTTTCAACGAATCGTCAAATGGTTTCCAGATTTCCTGATAATGGGCCCATGTACGGTCGAGGTCCGGTTGCAACTTGGCTGACTTCTTCTTCAGTTTCTGAATGCGCTGGTTGATGTCTTCCTGCTCGTCCTCCTTGTTCATTCTACCGGCACGCTCATACTCTTTATACAGCTTGTCGATTTCCGCTTCGTACTCGTTCTGCTCGCTTTTGTAGACGAAATATTCGCGGTAGCGCTTTCGGATGTCGGGGCGTCCGTCCAGTCTTTCGTTGTATCGGGCCGAACGCCTCATGGACTGCAGCATGATGCCCTCGATCTCCTCATCGGTAACTCCTCTGAAAGGAGCCTTCTTGTTGTTTGCCTGATCCTTATAGAATTTGGCCTGATGCTCGGAGATGTGATCGGTAACCGCCTTTTCGGCATATTCCTGCAAGCGCGAATCGATGGTGGTATAGATACGAAGACCATCTCTGTATAGGTCGTAGTTGGTGCCATCGGGCTTAACGTGGTTGGCACACCAGGCCGTTAACTCGCCACGCAGGTATTCTCTGAAATAGGTGGCAGAGCCAAGGTTGTGGTCGGTACTGCGATAATCGAGTTCAAGCGGGAGCGCATCCAGCGAGTCCATTTCCGCCTTTGTGATGAACCCGTTTCGTTTCATTTGGCCGAAAACCGTGTTCCTTCTATCTCGTGTCAGTTCCGGTCTTCTTCGAGGGTTGAAGAGAGCGGGGTTCTTCAGCATGCCCACGAACGTGGCCGCCTGCTCGATCTTCAATGAATCGGGGCTGGTGTTGAAGTAGACATGACTGGCCGATTTGATGCCGACAGCACCATTGATGAAGTCGACCGTGTTCAGATACATGGCAATGATCTCTTCCTTGGTGTACCTACGTTCCAGTCTGGTGGCAATGATCCATTCGGCAGGCTTCTGCACCAGTGCCCCTCCGCGCAGACTTCCGCGGGTCTCAAAAAGGTTTTTGGCCAATTGTTGGGTTACGGTACTTCCGCCACCACGTTTACCCAAAAGAAGAATGGCACGGGCAAGGCTGTAGAGGTCCACTCCACTGTGCTCGTAATACCGCTCATCTTCGGTAGATACCAGTGCATTGACAACATGCGGAGACAGGTCTTCGAACTTGATGTTGGAGCGGTTCTGAACGAAGTAGGTTCCTAGCACCTTCCGGTCTGATGAGTAAACCTCTGATGCCAGATTGCTTGTAGGGTTTTCGAGCTCTTCGAACGAAGGAAGTTGACCCCAAAGCCCTATGGATATCATGAAGAGATGAAGCGCAATGAAAAGCGGTCCGGCCAGCGCCAGTAGCCAGAAATAGAGAACGTATTTCCTCTTGATCGGTGTTTTCTTCTGCTGCTGTGCCACTACTTCTTGCTGTGTTTTTCAATACTTATTCCCACATCCATGATCGAAGGTAATGCTTCATTTCTCATGCCGTGCTCAAACGCAAAGGTGTAAGTGCCTGCCGTAGGAAACCTGATGTTCTGTTTGAAAAGGATGTGATTGTCCACCACATCGCCAAGTCCGCTTCCCAGCCAACGTCCTGACTGGTCTGCCAGAAAACATTCTACCGTGTCTGTTGCGGTCTTTCCTGAAGGAAATGTGGTGTTCACGAACATATAGATGTTGGCATATTGATACGTGGCCTCGTTCCGAAGGTCGATGTAAAAGTCGTAGCCGGTCATGGTGTCTATAACCTCCACATCGAAGGAAATCGTATTTCCGATCTCCCAAATTCTGTTAGGAACGGGCCTGCTTTCCTGAAAAAGGATGTTGCGGCACCCGATAAGCGTTACAACCGCTAGGGCAAGAACAAGCAGCCGCGACCTATTTTGCATCCTTCGGTTTGTTTCCTTGGTTGCGATTACGGTTCTTGTTCCGGTTGTTCCTTCGTTTATTGCCCGAGCCTTTCTTGCGTTTCTGCCCTCCTTGTCCCTTCGGACGGTCAAACCGGGTAAGGTCATCCTGCCCTACCACGTTCTCGTAATCGTGTTTCACCACAGGAGCAGCCGTGTATTCCTTCTCAATCAACACGGCAGGCTTTTTACCTTCCTTGTTCATTTTCAGGATCTCCTTAACGCGCTCCACGGGTACTTCAATGAAATTACTCGGGTCATCGCGCAAGGTGAACCACATGACGCCTTTGAAAATGTCGACCTTCTGGGCAAAGGCGGTACCTTTTTCTGTTTCAAGCTTGCTCTTCTGATTCGGAAAATCCTTCAGGGCATCGAGATAACTGTCCAACTCATAGTTGAGGCAGCACTTCAGTTTGCCACATTGCCCGGCCAATTTCTGTGGGTTGAGCGATAGCTGCTGGTAGCGGGCCGCGCTGGTGCTTACTGTTCGGAAATCGGTGAGCCAAGTAGAGCAGCAGAGTTCTCTTCCGCAGGTACCGATACCGCCTACACGGGCAGCTTCCTGGCGTGCACCGATCTGTTTCATCTCCACACGCACCTTGAACTCTTCGGCATATCTGCGAATGAGCTCACGGAAATCGACCCTGTCCTCTGCCGTGTAGTAGAATACGGCCTTGCTCTTGTCTCCCTGATACTCCACATCGCTGATCTTCATGTTGAGTCCGAGCTCGCGGGCTATGATCCTGGCACGTGTCTTTGTGCGCTGCTCCAATTCAACCGCCTCCTGCCACGTATCAATGTCCTGTTCTGTTGCCTTCCGGTATACTTTTTTGAGGTCTGCCGTGGCCGAATCGACATTCCGCTTTCGCATTTGCAGCAGTACGAGGTCTCCCGAAAGGGAAACTGTTCCGATATCATGACCAGGGGAGGCCTCTACAGCCACCACATCTCCCTCTACCAAACGCATGTTCTCCTGTCTGAAAAACTGCTTTCTAGTGTTCTTGAAACGAACCTCCACGAACTCCGAAACGGTGTACCCGACCGTGTCTTCCATGTTCGCCAGATAGTTGAATACGCTCAATTTATCACAGCTTCCTGTCTGGCAAGCTCCGTTATTCTTACATCCTCTTGGTAGGCCGCTTTCGGTCTTTCCGTTACTACATCCGCTACAACCCATCTGTCTCTTGCTTTTTTGACTAAGAAGGCAAATTTAATCGTTTCGATGGCAGGGCCGATAATTAGTTCATCGCCTGACTCATCAGGCTTTCTGACAATTGAAATGTCAGGTCGGTGAACGTGATGCGTGCATTGGCATTACGCTCGATGTGATAGTGCGCTTCGTTGAGGGCTTCCAGCATGGTTGCCGTGTTCTCGAGTTGAATGAACCGAGAGAATTTATGTACGAATTCAAGCTCTTCGCGCAGAAGTTTGTCCTTGGTTTCGGGCAATGTGCGGTACATGAGCACTTTACGCAAGATCGTTTCCGAATGGGCCAGAAGGGCCTTCTGTTGCTCTCGTCCCAAGGCATTGAACTCCTCCGAAAGATCTTGAATGACCTCCAGATTGAGCACGAAACATGCGCGCATCCAGCGTATGAAGAAGTTGATGGACGCGCTGATGGCCGTTTGGTCTTCGAGCAGATGTTTGGCAAGGTTCAGGTCGCCATCGGCCAAGTGTGCCAGCTTTTCCATCTGTTCCATGTCATCGGTACCTGCAGATAGCGAAGCGGCAATCTCCTTTTCGGTCAGCCTTCCCAATCGGTGCATCTGCACCCTTGAAAGAATGGTTTGAAGCATATTCTCGGTGCTTTCTGCCACCAACAGGAAAACCGTTCTTTCGGGCGGCTCTTCCAGTATTTTCAGGAGTTTGTTGGCTGCGGCCGCATTCATGTGTTCGGCCAACCATATAAGCACCACGCGGTAATCTGCCTCGTATGCCTTGTAACTCAGGTTCTGCAATACCTCGCGGCTATCGTCCACGTTGATGGCGCCTTGCTTGTTGTCAATTCCGAGGTCTTTCAACCAATCGTTCAGACTGAGATATGGATTGGCGATGACCGCCTTTCTCCATTCCGGCAAAAAGTCCTTGCTGGAAAAGTTCTTGTGATCGACCTTCGTGGTCTTGTTCTTCGGAAAGATCATCTGAAGATCAGGGTGTTCAAGCTTGGCGTACCTTAAGCAAGACGCACATTTTCCGCACGAGTCCGATTCTGTACGGTTCTTACAGGCGAGATACTGAGCGAATGCCAATGCCAATGGAAGCGAACCGGTACCCACCTGGCCGACCAACATCTGTGCATGCGCCACACGGCCGTTAGAGACCGAATTGCGCAGTTTCTTTTTGAGTTCCGACTGACCTACAACCTGAGAAAACAGCATGGGGTCAAATGTAAGCAGATGGTTTGCTATTGCGGATGGTAAACCTGCTTTGCGTTTTTCAAGACCTCTTCCTTGTCAAGCGTCATTGGCTTGGTCTGATGCCCTGCCAGCATATCCATCTGATCATTGAAATGTGGGCTGTCGGGCCTGTCTGAGTTTCCTCCGGCCATAAGCGACTCGATGTGTGGTAACCCTTCCTTGGTGAAGCGCACCAGCTGAACGTACGTGTCGCCACCGAGGCAATCCATGGTACCTGCTTCAGCATTCCATTCGCTGGCAGCTGCCGCCAGCACATCGGCAATACCACCAAGACCCACTGTTTTTCCGCTTCGGGTAAAGGTCTGTACTTCTCCGAACGGAATCTCCAACCTGTTGAAGTGCCGCAGGAACTCCTCTTTGGTTTTGCGAATGGCGCTTACCCAAAGACTGTCGTCTGCAAAAAGCCCCTGCTCCACTGCTTCCGTACGCTTGCCGGTTACCTTCATGACCTTTTGGGTAGTGGCATAGGCAAAGGCCGCCTGCTTGTTTTCAGGTCCCATGTTGTAGTTCCAATCGCGCAGCAGTTTTATGGCATCTGCAATGTCCGGATACTGCAATGGGTCGAGCCGGAAAACGTTTCTCATGCTCAGGATGAAAACGTGATTGGCCGGTAGTTGCTGGTCCCATTTGATCGCTTTGAACTCATCCCAGTTCAATTGACCGTACTGCTCCATGAGGTTCTGAAACTGCACGCTTCTGTTATTGTCATAGACCCTGAAACCCATGTGCGGGTGATAATCCATGCATCCGAGATTCTCATGTTCGCATGCCGCATTGAATGGGGAATTGTTGGTGTTGAAAACATAGCCGCATTCCGGATTCAGGTATTGGGGTAGTCTTTCCATTGGAATGATGCTCGACCAGTTGGTCTTTGATGTGTTTCCCGGAACCAGTCCTTCGTAATCGTAGGTGGTGTCTCTATCCGGTATCATTCCGTAATCGATGTAGTAGATGGTATCGTTGCGGTCTGCATAGACAATATTGAATCGGCCCAGAGCCATCATTTCAAGTGCTGATTTGAACTCGGTGAAATTGCTTGCCTTGTTCATGTCATACCATTGGTTGGCCACCCGTATATCCTGCGCTGCCGGGCATTTGACCGAATAGAACATTTTGCCCTTTCGCGAACGAACGGTTGGCCCGTATTTGCTCCAATAACTGTTCATCTTCACAGGGATCACCAATCCTCCCACCTTCACTTTCAACCAAATAGGACGCTTTTCCAGTTTAAGCCATTCTCCATCATACTCATACCACAACTTCTTTTTGGGGTGCATTTTCAATTTGTAGGTGTCTACAAGATCAAGCCCATTCCAAGTATGCGTCCAACCAAGGTTCTCGTTGGTGCCCAAAAAGATGGTCACTCCTCCCGGAAACAGTCCGCCAAGAATGTTGAGTCCGTTTTCTGAATGAAGATGGGCCTCGTAGAACGAAAAAGGACCATCGTAGGGCATGTGCGGATTCACGGCCAGATACGTACTGCCATCTTCGGTGGCGTTGGAATTCATGGCAAACGCATTAGAGCCCATCGGCACTTCCTCCTTATCGAATTTATTGCCAAGTATTTTCTGTATCGGTTTGTGTGCATTACAGATCACACTCAACGAGAACACGTAGCTGGCAACCACATCCTGTGGTGTAATGGGAAATGCTTTTTTGATGAAGTCCTCGTCCTTCCAATGCTTTTTGGCATAGGCATTTATCCCA
>JBFHEW010000153.1:0-6203 GCA_041583955.1 Bacteroidia bacterium
CTTCATCTTCACGTTCATTCTCACCATTGCAATCGCTGCACTCTCACCGCTGCGACCAATTCTCATTCAATACGCGTTCGATAACTACATTGTAACGCCCGACCCTGACGGGCTGCTTGCTATGACCCTACTGATCATTGGGGTTCTCATGGTTGAAGCCGTCACCTACTACTTCTACACCTACTCTGCCAACTGGCTCGGACAAACTGTGATAAGAGACATCCGTATTGAGTTGTACGACCACATTAACCGTCTCAAACTGCAATATTTCGACCGCACCGCCATCGGGACGTTGGTTACGAGGGTTGTTTCTGACATCGAAACCATTGCCGACATTTTCTCCAACGGAATTCTCGTGATATTCGGAGAGATACTTAAAGTGATGGCGGTCATTGCTGTGATGTTCTACGTGGATTGGAAGTTGGCCATCATCTCTCTTTCTACCATTCCTATACTACTTGTTGCCACATACATTTTCAAAAACGGTATCCGAGCGTCCTTCCAGGATGTTCGTACTCAGGTTTCACGACTCAATGCATTCCTTCAGGAGCATATCACCGGCATGCACATCGTTCAGGTATTCAATCGTGAGCGAAAGGAAATGGAACGCTTCAAGGCCATTAACGAGGAGCACCGTAGTGCGCATATCCGGTCTGTATGGTACTTCTCTATTTTCCTGCCTGTGGTAGAGATATTATCGGCCACATCGTTGGGATTGATCGTGTGGTGGGGCTCGCGCGAAGTATTACAGGGCGAAGTGACCGTTGGACATATTGTGGCCTACATCCTTTATATCCACATGCTTTTCAGACCCATCAGGGAATTGGCAGATAAATTCAACACCCTTCAAATGGGCATGGTAAGTTCAGAAAGGGTTTTCCGCGTGCTAGACACCAATGACAAGGTGGCAGACACAGGAACGATCGTAAAGGGATCCATTGACGGTGACATCGAATTTCAGCATGTTTGGTTTGCATACAAGGATGAGGAGTATGTGCTTAAAGATGTATCGTTCAAGGTTGGACGCGGAGAGTCGTTGGCGCTGGTAGGTGCAACAGGTTCAGGCAAGACAAGCATCATCAATCTACTGAGCCGATTCTATGAATTCCAGAAAGGTACGATCCTGGTAGATGGAGAGGATATCCGTCATTATCCTCAGGAATTCCTCAGAAAGAACATAGCCGTGGTACTCCAAGATGTGTTCCTTTTCTCTGACACTATTTATAGGAACATCACATTAGGAGACGACTCCATCACCAAGGAAACGGTAATCCAGGCCGCCAAGGATTTCGGTGCTCACGACTTTATTTCGGAGTTGCCTGGTGCGTACGATTATAACGTGATGGAACGGGGCGCCATGCTTTCTGTTGGACAACGCCAGCTCATTTCATTCATCCGCGCCTATGTGCACAACCCAACGGTACTGGTGCTCGATGAAGCCACTTCATCCATCGATACAGAAAGTGAAGACATCATTCAGCAAGCACTTACAAAGCTGATGGAAGGAAGAACGTCCATCATCATTGCACACCGTTTGGCCACTATACAGAAAGCCAGTAAGATACTAGTGCTTGAAAAGGGAAGAATATTGGAGATAGGAACCCATCAGGAACTGTTGGAGAATGATGGCCACTACCGAACCCTATTCGAGTTACAGTACGGCTAGTTACTCCGCACGGCTTACCGTAGACGATCGGCAGACCGTACCAGGGCATCGTCCTTCTTAATGCCTCTGATGGCGAGGAAATAGAGAATCACATTCGCCAATAAAGCAGCCAAAGCCGGGTTATAAGCCACATCGGCCGACCCAGCCAAATCGCTCATCCGGTCTGCGTAAAAGAACACGAGTCCGGCTATTACCAACTGAACAAGCATGGCTCCTTGAACCAGTTTCACCTGGAACTTCCTGTTCTTGAACTGAAAAATGGCATAAACCGAGAGCACCAACCCGAGAATCATGGAACCGACAATGGGCGCAGTGGTCATCAATTGATCCGACACCCCTTCTCTCACCACATTCATGGAGATGGCAGAAAGTTGATATTTCACTGTTTCGCTTGCAACAATTGCCGCCAGCTCGAGGTTTAGAAGCACCAATGTCAATAGTATCACCGTAGCAACGGCCAAATACACTGTCTGAATACGTTGAATCATGTTGAGTAAAGTTCTCCCACAAAGGAAACGAATAGCTCCAAACCTGAAAAACAAATGTTACCAAAGCGGAACGACCGGAAATGAACTCATAAGTAATTACGAACAAACGGATGCACTAATGAATTAATACGTATTATTGCCACGTAATCATTTCCGATTCGTTCTGAATCACGGAAATTGAATCAATCCAGATCACGATCAATACAGGCGAAAGCCAATCTGTTTAAGAAACACACTACTACACAAGTTTATTCTATTGATGTACGAGAAAGAAAACCTGACCAACATGCTGGTGGCAGAATTGCGCACCATAGCACAGAAGTTGAATGTTGAAAATGCCGACAGTCTTCGTAAGACAGATCTCGTTTCGGCCATTGTTGAGAAGAACGGAAAGCCAGCAACAAAAGAGCCATCCACTGCCAGTGATGCGAAACCGAAACGAAAGCGGGCACGTGTTGAAAAAGGAGCCGACCTTTTTGCCAATGATGAGAAATACGAGAAAGAGGTGAACCAAAAATCCGCTGACGAATTGGATACGGTTGCAGCACCTAAGGCAGAAAAGGATTCCCCTAAACGCGAGCAACGACAGCGCGCACCTCGTGAGCCTCGGAATAAGGGCGGAGAGGGCGATTCGAACGAACAGAAAAGTACGGATAACGCAGAGCGTGGCGACAGGAATCAGCCTCGCAATCAGCGGAACAACGACCGGAACAACAATAATAACAACCGCAACGAACAGAAGCAGGCCGAACAGGACGCGTTCTTCAATTTTGACGGGGCCGTCATTTCTGAGGGTGTGTTGGAAAGCATGCCTGATGGTTACGGATTCCTCCGTTCGTCAGATTACAATTACCTATCATCGCCAGATGATGTGTATGTATCGCAATCTCAGATAAAACTATATGGTCTGAAGACCGGAGATACGGTTCGCGGAGAGGTTCGACCACCTAAACCCGGAGAAAAATACTTTCCGCTTTTGAGTGTGGAGAAGATCAACGGTCGCGATCCGGCTTACGTCCGTGACCGCGTGTCGTTTGAGCACCTTACCCCTCTTTTCCCGCAGGAGAAATTCAATCTTGCATCGGGCAAGCGGTCGGATATTTCTGCTCGGGTGATGGACATGTTCACCCCTATCGGCAAAGGCCAACGCGGACTTATTGTGGCACAGCCTAAAACCGGTAAAACCGTGCTCCTGAAGGAAGTGGCCAACGCCATTGCAGAGAATCATCCAGAGGTCTATATGATCATTCTTCTGATTGACGAACGACCGGAAGAGGTGACCGACATGGCACGTAGCGTGAACGCAGAAGTGATCGCATCGACCTTTGATGAGCCTGCTGATAAGCACGTTAAAATTGCGAACATCGTTCTTGACAAAGCCAAACGACTGGTAGAATGTGGCCATGATGTGGTGATTCTACTTGATAGTATCACCCGATTGGCACGGGCCTACAATACGGTTCAACCGGCATCGGGTAAAATTCTGAGTGGTGGTGTGGATGCCAATGCCTTGCACAAACCAAAGCGATTCTTCGGTGCGGCCAGAAAGATTGAAAAAGGCGGTTCGCTCACCATTCTGGCCACTGCACTTACAGAGACCGGATCGAAGATGGATGAAGTGATCTTTGAGGAATTCAAAGGAACCGGTAACATGGAGCTTCAGCTTGACCGCAAGATTTCGAACAAGCGCATCTTCCCTGCTATTGATATTGTTGCTTCGAGCACACGAAGGGATGATCTGCTTATGGATAAGGAAGCGCTGCAGCGTATTTGGATCCTTCGTAACCACTTGGCAGATATGACGCCTGTGGAAGCGATGGAATTCCTTCGCGACAGAATGGCCGGAACACGAAATAACGAGGAGTTCCTTATTTCAATGAACGGATAAGACCCGAACATATTAAAAACAGAAAGGGCCATCCGAATAATTCGGATGGCCCTTTTCAGTTACTACGGACACTGCTTATTTCGTGTCCTCTTTTACTTCCTCAAAGTCCACATCGGTCACTTCATCGTCACCGCCTTTACCGTTGGCGCTGGCCTCCGGACCTGCCGATCCACCTTGGGCTTCTTGCGTTGCCTGGTACATTTCCTGCGATGCAGCCTGCCAAGCAGTGTTCAAAGCCTCAAGTGCTGTGTCGATGCCAGCGATGTCTCGTGCCTCGTGTGCCTTCTTCAGGTCTGCCAACGAATTCTCGATCGGACCTTTCTTCTCTTCTGGAAGCTTATCACCGAATTCCTTCAGTTGCTTCTCAGTCTGGAAGATCATCTGGTCTGCAGAATTGATCTTTTCGACTTCTGCTTTGGCTTTCGCATCAGCTTCAGCGTTCGCCTCGGCCTCCTGCTTCATCTTCTTGATCTCATCTTCAGATAGTCCTGAAGAAGCCTCAATGCGTATCTGCTGAGATTTGCCTGTGGCCTTATCTGTAGCACTTACATTGATGATTCCGTTCGCATCGATGTCGAAAGTCACCTCAATTTGAGGAACACCCCTCGGTGCTGGTGGAATATCGCTCAGATGGAACTTACCGATGGTTCGGTTGTGTGCTGCCATTGGGCGCTCGCCCTGTAACACGTGCAACTCAACAGATGGCTGATTGTCTGAAGCCGTTGAGAACGTTTCCGACTTTTTGGTCGGGATGGTCGTGTTGGCCTCGATCAATTTGGTGAATACACCTCCCATGGTCTCGATTCCGAGAGAAAGCGGAGTCACATCCAACAGAAGAACATCTTTCACCTCTCCTGTAAGAACACCCCCTTGAATTGCTGCTCCAATGGCAACCACTTCATCAGGGTTAACGCCTTTTGAAGGGGTTTTTCCGAAGAAATCCTCCACCACTTTCTGAATGGCAGGGATTCGGGTTGAACCACCTACTAGGATCACTTCGCTGATGTCTGACTTGGAAAGTCCTGCATCTTTCATGGCATTCTTACATGGCTCAAGCGTTGCCTGGATCAGTTTATCTGCCAATTTCTCGAACTGAGACCTTGAAAGCGTACGCACCAAGTGCTTTGGTATACCATCAACCGGCATGATGTACGGCAGGTTGATCTCGGTAGAAGTTGAGCTTGAAAGCTCGATCTTCGCCTTTTCAGCAGCCTCTTTCAATCGCTGAAGCGCCATTGGATCCTTCTTCAGATCAAGACCTTCATCTTTCTTGAACTCATCTGCCAACCAATCAATGATCACCTGGTCAAAATCATCCCCTCCAAGGTGCGTATCTCCATTGGTCGATTTCACTTCAAACACACCATCTCCCAATTCAAGGATGGAAATATCGAATGTTCCTCCACCAAGGTCGAATACGGCAATGGTCGCATCCTCGCTCTTCTTATCCAAACCGTAGGCCAATGCAGCCGCTGTAGGTTCGTTAATGATTCGCTTCACCTTCAATCCGGCAATCTCACCGGCTTCTTTGGTAGCCTGACGCTGCGAGTCGTTGAAGTAAGCAGGAACCGTGATGACTGCCTCAGTCACTTCTGTACCAAGGTAATCCTCGGCTGTTTTCTTCATTTTCTGAAGAACCATGGCTGATATCTCCTGTGGCGTATACTCACGGTCGTCAATCTTTACACGTGGCGTATTGTTCTTTCCTTTCACCACCGTGTAAGGAACACGGTCGATCTCTTTTGCCACTTCGTCAAAACTTGACCCCATGAAACGCTTGATAGAAGCGATGGTTTTCGTTGGATTGGTGATGGCCTGACGTTTTGCAGGGTCACCCACTTTTCTTTCGCCACCATCAACGAAGGCAACGATGGAAGGCGTAGTTCTACGGCCCTCGCTGTTCGGTATCACCACGGGCTCATTCCCCTCCATTACAGAGACGCACGAGTTCGTGGTTCCCAGATCTATTCCTATTATTTTACCCATTATATTGATTTTTATCGATTCGTAAATATGGTTGTCGCCACCGTGATGGCACAGACCATGCCACCGGAATCAGGTTCCTACTTTCGGGAAATAATGTCAGGAATGAACGTATCAGACAAGAAAAGTCTGACACAATGGGTGACAAAACGACACGGAACGTTGTCTAGTTCGGTGA
>JBFHEW010000154.1:0-6193 GCA_041583955.1 Bacteroidia bacterium
AAGGAGGAATTTGCTGACTGATCATGTGACAGTCATGAATTGAATAAAAAGTAACAGGCATAAATGGCAGAAGGAATACTGAGAAGATTAGGAGCCGTGGCAACGGATCTCAACGTAGGAAAAGGGACAATTGTCGATTTTCTGAAGGAGAAAGGCTACACGGATGTGAACCCCAATTCCAAGTTGGATCAGGCGATGTACGACATTCTGCTTGATGAATTTGCTGCGGACCGCAAACTGAAAATGGAAGCGGAGGCCAAGTCTGAGATTCTTCAGCAGCGTAAGGACGAGCGTATTGCCGCTACCGAAGAGCAGGAAGAAGAAAAGGAAAAGGCCCGAGAAGAGCGAAAGGAGAAGAAAGAGGCTGTGATCAAGGCGCAGGCTGCCAAAGTGGAGGGGCCGAAAGTGATGGGTACCATGAACTTGGACGACCTTACACCGGCTGCCCGCAAGAAGAAGCTGGAAGACGAGAAGATCGCCAAAGCCAAGGTAGAAGCCGAGGCCGCAGCCAAGGCCAAGACCAGTGCTGAAGAAGCTAGCAAACAAGCTGAAGAAGCCGCCAAAAAGGCCGAAGAAGCCTCCAAAAAGGCAGCTGCCGATAAGGTGGAAGACGAGGTCATAAAGGTGAACGTTGAGAAACTTGCAGGCGCTAAGGTTCTTGGTAAAATGGAACTCCCGGTAGAGAAACCGAGAGAGAAGAAGCCCGTTGCCACATCAAACGATTCTGCAGACAAGAAGAGAAAACGCAAGCGTGTCAGAAGACCGGCCGAAGGGGAGGCAGGTGCAGGAGCTCCCGGTCAACGAGGAGGTGCGCCCGGACGTGGCCCGCGCGAAAAGAAGCCGGAGCTTACTGACGAAGAGATCCAGAAGCAGATCAAGGAAACCCTTGCCCGTTTGAGTGGGGGAAGTTCCAAGTCGAAAGGAGCCAAATACCGAAGAGAGAAACGCCAGGCCTACCAGGAAAGAGCCGAGCAGGAAGAACAACAACAGGAACTTGAAAAGAAGATCATCAAGGTTACTGAGTTCGTAACTGCCAACGAGTTGGCCAAGATGATGGATGTTCAGGTGAACGAGATCATTGCGGCATGTATGAGTCTTGGATTGTTCGTCTCCATCAACCAACGTTTGGATGCCGAAACGCTTTCGATCGTTGCCGAAGAGTTCGGGCACGAAGTGCAATTTGTCAGTGCCGAAGTACAGGATTCCATCCTAGAAGACGAGGATGATCCCGAAAGAATGGTTGAAAGACCACCTATTGTTACCATCATGGGTCACGTTGACCACGGTAAGACATCCTTGCTCGATTACATTCGCGATGCCAACGTAATTGCCGGTGAGGCAGGGGGCATCACCCAGCACATTGGTGCTTACGGAGTAGAACTCGAAGGAGGAAAGCGTATCGCATTCCTCGATACTCCCGGTCACGAGGCCTTTACCGCCATGCGTGCCCGTGGAGCGCAGGTAACGGATGTTGTCATCATTGTGGTTGCTGCAGACGATGCGGTGATGCCACAGACAAAAGAAGCTATCAATCACGCCCAGGCTGCCGGTGTGCCGATGATCTTTGCCATCAACAAGATCGATAAGGACGGAGCCAATCCGGAGAAGATCAAGGAGCAATTGGCCAATATGAACATCCTTGTTGAAGACTGGGGTGGAAAGTACCAGTGTCAGGAAATTTCGGCCAAATCCGGTCTGAATGTCGATAAGCTTCTGGATAAGGTCTTGCTCGAAGCAGAACTGCTCGAACTGAAAGCAGATCCGGAAAAGCGTGCGGTAGGTACCATCATTGAAAGCCAATTGGACAAAGGACGTGGATACGTTTCAACCATGTTGGTTCAGGGTGGAACCTTGCGTGTGGGCGACATCATTCTCGCAGGAAGCCACAGCGGTAGGGTAAAGGCCCTTTACAACGAGCGTGGTCTTCCCATGACTCAGGCAGGACCATCCATGCCGGCTCAAGTGCTCGGTCTTGACGGAGCACCATCATCCGGAGATACGTTCAACGTAATGGATGATGATAAGGAAGCACGTGCCGTGGCCGCAAGAAGACTACAACTGCAGCGCGAACAAGGGCTTCGTACACAGAAACACATCACATTGGATGAGATCGGAAGACGTATTGCCATTGGTGATTTCCAAGAGCTGAACCTTATTGTGAAAGGCGATGTGGACGGATCCATCGAAGCACTTTCCGATTCGTTGCTTAAACTTTCAACCGAAAAGATCGCCATCAACATCATCATGAAAGGTGTTGGTCAGATCTCTGAGTCTGATGTATTGCTGGCATCGGCCTCCAATGCCATCGTGGTCGGTTTCCAGGTCAGACCATCGGTCAATGCACGTAAAGTGGCCGAACAGGAGCAGATCCAGATCAAGCTCTACAGCATCATCTACGATGCCATCGAGGAGATCAAATCTGCCATGGAAGGTATGTTGGCGCCTGAGTTTGAAGAGAAGATCGTTGGAAACATTGAGGTTCGCGAAGTGTTCAAGATAACGCGCGTTGGAACCATTGCAGGTTGTATGGTACTTGACGGAAAAGTGGGAAGGAATACCAAAGTGCGTGTGATACGCGATGGAATCGTGGTTTACACTGGCGAACTGGCATCCCTCAAGCGTTTTAAAGACGATGTGAAAGAGGTAAGCAAAGGATTTGAATGCGGATTGAACATTGACAAGTTCAACGACATTAAAGTAGGTGACATCATTGAAGGCTACGAGATCGTAGAGGTGAAAGCGAAGCTGTAAGGCGAAATAACAGTAAACATTGACCACGGAAGAATTGACATCAGCCCCAACGGGCGTCACATTCATGGGAAAACTTAAAGACTACTCAGAGTTTCTGAAACTTCGGTTAGCCTCGTTGGTCGTTCTATCTTCGGTCATCTGCTACGGCTTGGCGGCCACTGAGTTCAGTCTGGGCATCATGGCGGCCCTGATCGTTGGCGGAACCCTTCTCACAGGCGCTTCAAACGGCTTCAACGAGATCATTGAGCGCGACCTCGATGCGCTGATGGACCGTACCAAGAACCGCCCACTTCCCACCTCAAAGATGAGCGTTACGGAAGCCTTCGTGCTTGCTTCCGGTTTCGGCATTCTCGGAATTGGCATCCTCGGATACTTCATTAACCCGATGTCCGGTATACTTGGGCTCATTGCCTTGTTTCTCTACGCTGTTGTTTACACCCCGCTCAAGCGCAAAACACCGTTCGCGGTCTTTGTCGGAGCTTTTCCGGGTTCCATACCTACCATGCTAGGCTGCGTTGCCGCCACCCAAGGTTTCGGAGAGGTAACCCTTTTGGCGTGGCTCATGTTCTCGGTTCAGTTCATTTGGCAGTTCCCGCACTTCTGGGCCATTGCATGGCGTGTGAATGACGATTACCTGAAAGCAGGCTTTAAGATGCTGCCTTCTGCTGGTGGTCGCGATCGGTCCAGTGCCTTTCAGATACTGGTTTACACCATCGGACTGATACCCGTCAGTCTGCTACCCGTGTTCTTCGGCTATACTGGCCTTTTTTCTGCTGTTGTTGCAACAGTGGCAGGTGCGATTTTCGTTTGGCAGGCAACAAAACTGTATCTGTCTTTGTCTTCAGAAGATGCAAAGAAGCTGATGTTCGGATCGTTCGTTTATTTGCCGGTTGTTCAATTGGCTTACCTTATAGATAAGTTCCTGTGATGGAAGAAGAATCAAAAATGAAATTCAGCAGCGATCAGGCCAAGCGCATGTTGGTCTGGTTAGGAGTGGCAAGCATTGCCATGTTCTTCGCAGCATTCACCAGTGCCTACATCGTTCTTCAGGCCGATCATTTCTGGGTGAAGGACGAGTTGCCGAAGATGTTCAGCATCAGCACCGTGCTGCTGCTGGTAAGTAGCCTTACCATCTATCTGGCAAAAAGAAGCATCGCAGCTGGCAACGATGGCGGCCTTAAACTGTGGTTGGTACTCACCTTTGTGCTCGGTATCGGTTTCACTGCCACGCAATACATGGGTTGGTCTGAATTACAGCAAGAGGGCAAATTCTTTCTCGGAACCCTCGGAAACATGAAGGGCGAGTATGGTGTGGATTATACCATTATGATGCGTGGTGAGCCTGTACTTTATGATCAGGGTAATTTCTACAAACCCGGAGATATATCTTACTCCGATCCCATTAACGACCGGATACAGGACACGTTCAACGTAAGTGCATCGTTCCTTTACATCTTATCAGGCCTACATATTGCGCATCTCGTTGGCGGAATGATCTGGCTTGTGGTGTTGCTGATCAAGGCTTTTTCAGGTCGGATCACGCAATCGAATGTGCTGCCGTTGGAGCTCGGTTCCATCTATTGGCATTTTCTGGATATTCTCTGGATTTATCTCTTCTTGTTTTTACTATTAATTCGTTAAAATTGCACCGACTTTAAAATCAGGTCTTTATAATCGTTCTAAATAATGTCAGGACACGTTAGTCAAACAGCCGCTCCATCGCATAGCGATCATAGCGCATCTCCGTGGGGCGGAGGAACCTCACCGTACAAAGTGAGTTATGGAAAAATGATGATGTGGTTTTTCCTCATCTCAGATGCCTTCACATTCTCAGGGTTACTCACCGCGTATGGCTTTATGCGCCATAAGTATGAGGATATCTGGCCAACGGCCGGTGATGTGTTCACGCACTTCCCGTTCTACGATGGGCACATTGAGTTGGCCTACGTGGCGTTCATGACCTTTGTGCTTATCGCATCTTCTGTTACAATGGTACTTGCCGTTGAAGCAGGCCACAGAATGAAGAAGAAATCAGTTCAGTTCTGGATGGTGCTTACCATCATCGGTGGGGCGATATTCGTAGGCTCTCAGGCATGGGAGTGGTATCATTTCATTCACGGAACCGAGCACGGAGCCTATCTTTTGGAAGATGGTGTTACCGTGATGCGCCACAAGATCGACCCACACACGCATGTCATTGAAGAAGGAACCTTCCTTGTTCCAGTGAACCGCGATGGTGCTTTGACCGAAGGAAGCGGATTCCGTGAGGTTACCGGAAACGAGGCCGCGGCCATGAAGGCAACTGCTACTCACATTCACGGGGCCAACCTAAAACACAACGAATACGGAATTCCGTTGTTCGCAGATTTCTTCTTCTTCATTACCGGATTCCACGGATTCCACGTATTCTCCGGGGTTGTCATCAACTTCATCATCTTCCTGATGGTGGTTGAAGGTAAATTCGAGAAGACCGGTCACTACGAAATGGTGGAGAAGTCTGGATTGTACTGGCACTTCGTTGACCTTGTTTGGGTCTTCGTTTTCACCTTCTTTTATCTCCTCTAATAGATTCTAAACGCTAATAATCGCAGTTCAATGGACGCAAGAGACGACATTTACGAATACAGCCTGGACACCCACCATAGTGAGGAGCAAGGCAAGAAGATGCGTAAGAAATTCATGGGAGTACTGGCATTGCTGTCGGTGGTCACCATTGTGGAGGTTGGCATGGGAATGATGTGGTCGCGCGATGAGTCGATGGCCGCCATCCTCAAATACACCTTCATCATCCTTACTTTGGTTAAAGCCGGTTACATCACCATGATCTTCATGCACTTGGGAGATGAGAAGAAGAGCTTCCAATGGACCGTGCTTGCACCGTACTTCGTGCTTATCGGGTACCTCATTTTCATCTGTCTGGTAGAGGCGGTCTATACTGGTGAGATGCGTCCGGGAATTGAAAATTACTTCGGCTTTTGATGGAAGGCGAAAAAAGGTCGAAGAAGTATCTGCTCCTTTTTGCACTGCTTTTTCTTCCCACCATTATTTATCTGATCTACGTTTATGGAAAGGGTGAGCAACATTTTGCTCACCTTCCTTTTATCACCTATATCGATGAGAATGGTGACGAGCAGAACCGAAAGGCGCCTCAGTTCTCGTTTACCGATCAGGATGGCAATACCATTACCAACAAGGACGTAGAAGGCAAGATATACCTGGTGGATTTTTTCTTCACCTCCTGCCCATCCATTTGCCCCATCATGACCGCCAATCTGATGAAGATCCAAGAACGGTTTGCACACTACGACAATTTTGTCATCCTCTCGCATACGGTCGATCCATCACGTGATACGCCCGAAAAGCTGAAGGAGTATGCTGATAACCGTAAGATCGACTCGAAGAATTGGCACTTCCTAACGGGAGATAAGGATTCGTTGTATGC
>JBFHEW010000155.1:0-6159 GCA_041583955.1 Bacteroidia bacterium
AGGAAGGAACGGTTTTCTCGCTCGACCTCAAACCGGAGAACGACATGGACAGCCTGCGTATGTCCCATTTCCGTGCAGATATCATCACGCTCATACTGCGCTTCCCTCAGTACCGGTTCCTTGTAGAATCGCAAAGGGCAGAACTTCTGGCAAACATCAGAACAGCCGAACTGAATGCCGAACTGTTCCTCTATGCGCAAGATGCCGAAATCGCCATTCCCATCGTGCAGAATCATCGGTTGAGCGGCATCTCCATCAATGCGTCACTCATTACCCCGCAGCAGATTCAACAGGCACAGCAGCAAGGCATCAAGGTCATGATCTGGGGCACGGGCTCGGTTTTCTCCAATAGGAAATTCCTTGCAATGGATGCCGACATCATTCAAACAGATGCCATTGCTTCCATGGTTAAACTGCTCGACCGCTGAACATGGAATTCGATCGAGAGGCCGTCATCAACGGGATCACGTACCGTACGTCACGCAGTTCGGGTGCCGGAGGTCAGAACGTGAATAAGGTGGAGACACGGGTCGAGGCCATGCTCAACATTCGGCAAAGTTTGCAGTTCTCTGAGGCACAGAAGGCCAGGATATGCGCACGTCTCAAGAATAGGATCAATGCCGAGGGTGTTCTTTCCGTAAGCTGTGCAGAGACCCGGTCGCAAGTGCGCAATAAGGAGATAGCCACTTCCCGCTTGCTGGAACTCATTGCTCTTGCCCTCGAAAAGAAAAAGATCCGCAAGAAAACGGGCATCCCTACCGCTGTCAAGCGTAAACGACTCGATAAGAAGAAACAACAATCAGAAAAGAAATCAAGACGCAGGTCCGATTTCGATCAATGACGTATCATCCAACATGAAAGCAATCAACACCATCGCTTCAATTCTTTCCGCTACCATCCTTTTCATCGGATGCGGCTCCGGTCCGGACACCGATCCGCAGCACACCGACCACACCGCTGATGCCGGATTCGGTCGTCAGTTCGACCTTCAGGGACACAGAGGGGCGCGCGGTTTATTCCCAGAGAACAGCATCGAGGGATTTGTCGCTGCCGTGGAGCTACAGGTCAATACCGTTGAGATGGATGTGGTCATCTCCAAAGACCATCAGGTGGTGGTATCGCACGAGCCATGGATGAGCTCCGTTATCTGCTGGGGGCTCAACGATAAACCTGTGCCCGAAGGTCAGGGCATCAAGATCTACGACCTTACCTACGACCAGGTCTCCAATTTCAATTGCGGAAGTCAACCGCACCCCGATTTTCCGCTCCAGGCCAAGATCCCTACGTTCAAACCGCTGCTCTCCGAAGTCATCTCCGAAGTGGAGGCCCGCACCAATGCTCTCAAATTGGAGCCGGTCATATACAACATCGAGATCAAAAGCACGCCCGAGGGCGATGGCATCTTTCACCCCGCTCCGGAGCAGTTCTGCAAACTTGTGCTGAGTGTGCTCGAAGAAGCGCAGCTGCTCGACCGTACCGTCATCCAATCGTTCGATGTCAGGTCACTCCAGGCTACCAGACAGCTTAACCCGTCCGTGTCGTTGGCCCTCCTTATAGAGGAATCAAGCGGGCTGGAGGCCGACCTTGCACAACTCGGCTTCACTCCGGCCATCTACAGCCCTTATTTCAAGTTGGTGAACAAGGAGTTGGTAGAAGCCTGCCACGCAAAGAACATGAAGGTCATTCCTTGGACGGTCAACGAGGAGGAGGACATGGTGCGGCTCCTCGATCTGGGGGTCGATGGCATCATTACCGACTTCCCAGACGTGGCACTTACCCTCAAACTCTGACTTTTAACCAATATCTAACAGAGGCGTTTCAACCGTCTGACGATGCATTACTTTTGAGCCATGATCGGAGAAATAGAGAACATTGAGCTTACCTACCTCACGGTAGATGATTACGAGGAGTTGAAGTCCGCCATGATGGATTCCTACACCTCCATGCCCAATTCGGTGTGGAGTGAGAAACACATCAAATCGTTGATTGAGAAATTTCCCGAAGGCCAGGTCGTCATCAAGGTCAATGGACATTTGGCGGGCTGTGCGCTCTCCATCATTGTCGATTACGATAGTTTCGATGACAATCACACCTACAGGGACATCACCGGTAATTACACATTCAGGACCCATACCGATAATGGCGATGCCCTCTACGGTATCGATGTCTTCATTCACCCCGATTACCGCGGTCTCCGGCTCGGACGCAGATTGTACGACTACCGCAAGGAGCTGTGTGAACGACTCAATCTAAGGGGCATTGCCTTCGGTGGCCGCATTCCCAATTACCATAAATATGCCGACAAGATGTCTCCCAAGGAGTACATCGAAAAGGTGAAGCGGAAAGAGATACACGACCCGGTTCTCAATTTTCAGATGTCAAACGATTTCCACCCTCACAGGATCCTCAAAGGATACCTCGAGGGAGACCAGGCATCTGGAGAATATGCCGTACTTCTTGAGTGGGACAACATCTATTACGAGAAGAAGAGCATCCGCGCTGGCGCCAACAAGAAGATCATCCGTTTAGGATTGGTACAGTGGCAGATGCGCCTCTATGCCGATTTTGACGAACTCATGCAGCAGGCCGAATATTTCATCGATGCCGTTTCCGGCTACAGGTCGGATTTTGCCCTGTTCCCCGAGTTCTTCAACGCTCCGCTCATGGCCGATCACAACCACATGTCCGAGGCTGAGGCCATTCGCGAGCTGGCAAACCATACATCGCGCATCGTTCAGAAGTTCTCCGAGTTGGCCATCTCCTACAACATCAACGTCATTACCGGAAGCATGCCCGAACTGCAGGACGGCCTCCTATATAATGTAGGCTACCTGTGCAGGCGCGATGGAACCACCGAACGCTACGAAAAGCTGCATGTCACCCCCGATGAGGCAAAGGTATGGGGCATGCAGGGCGGACACGAACTCAAGGCTTTCGATACCGATTGCGGCAAGATCGGTATCCTTATCTGCTACGATTCCGAATTCCCCGAACTCAGCCGCCTGTTGGCAGACGAAGGCATGGACATCCTTTTCATTCCGTTCCTTACCGATACGCAGAACGGATTCTCGCGTGTGCGCAATTGTGCCCAGGCCCGCGCCATCGAGAACGAATGCTACGTGGCCATTGCCGGCAGTGTAGGTAACCTGCCCAAGGTGCACAACATGGATATTCAGTACGCGCAATCAATGGTCTTTACACCCTGCGATTTCTCGTTCCCGGCCAATGGCATCAAGGCAGAGGCTACACCCAATACCGAAATGATACTCATTGCCGATGTCGATATCGATCTGCTGCGCGAACTCAATCAGTTCGGGAGCGTGCGCAACCTTCGTGATAGGCGCAAGGATATTTTCGACCTCAAGAAACTCTGAGGTCACCTTTTCTCCATCGAGAACGGTTCTGAGGTCTTGACCCTTTACGGTCGCGCTTCCAAGAGGCGCAACGGTGATCGGTGAGCGGTGAATTATAGCCGCTCTATCCACTCAAGCGCAGGTAGGGCAGCCTTCCGCGCCTTCTCACTTTCATTACCGGATGATCTCCCGCTTCAGATTGCTGAACGTTTCGTACGGCTGCGATTTGCTTGCCCAGTTGATGGCAAACGTGGGTATGTACCCTCCCGGATCGACCCTATTGGTCAGCTCTATCAACGTTCTGTTGTCGTGCTGCCTTTTCGTAATGGTGTAAACTGCCGTGAAATCCGTGATACGTATCATATCCGCGTTCTTCTTGGCTTTATCCGGTGCCGCGGTCATGCTGATGCGTATTCCGTTGGCAATTTGTTCCACTTCTGCCCGTATCACGATATCACGGTTTTTCACCATCGGCATTTCAAGCACCTGATAGAAATGGATCGTACTGTCCGATCGTTCCAGCACTCGTGCAGAGCCGCAGTACGGAACCCATTTCGGGTACCTCTCAATGTTCATGATCGTGTTGTAAACCTTTTCCAGCGGCTCGTTCACCAACATGATCGAACGCGTGGGCCGCAGTCCGGTTCCCGATTCAGAACCGATATAGGTGGTGATCATGCCGTCATCTTTGGTCATCTCCCAATGGATGTCTGATGGATGTACGAGCATCAGACCGATACAGAGGATCAACGATAGTTTCAAGGTCATGGATGGTGAGTTGGATGGGGTTATACGGAGGGTTTATCAGCGCTTTGGTACAGGATGGGACACCAGGACGATCGTTGCTGATATGATCGATGCGAACAGAACAACGGTCAGATTCCCTATCGCCAATCCTTCTGTGGTCAGTCCTTCTGGCGTAGCCGTAAGGAAAAGGTCGAATTTGGAAATGTACATATAGGCGAATCCCGTAAGGTAGATGAACGGAAACGCCATCAGCAGGGCATCCCGCTCTTGCGCAGGCTTTCTCCATTTCATGATGAAGAGCCATCCTACCGCACTGAAGATGATCACATACAGCAGTGCCGCCATTTGCACATTGGCCTCCCATGGTATCATATCATACGGTGGACTCGTTTTCGCAAACAGGTTATGCGGTATGAAAAGCAATACGCCCAAGAAGATGGTCGCCACCGGTTGAAGCACGTGTGCAACGCCTACCTTCAGTTTGCTTTCGCCACGCGCTATCCAATCCCAACTGATGGCGCGGTTAATGAACGCGAAGGCAGAAGAGAACAGGAACATCCACGCATAGCTGGTAAGCGGTACGCTGCTTATGTACGGAAACGTGGTCGGGTCCGTGGTGTCCCAGATCCACCATCCTACCATCGGTCCGAAATTGTCAAAGATCATGTAAAGGAATCCCGCAAGCATCCCGGAGAAGACCGCCTCGGGCAGCTTTCCGAAGTCATACCTCCTGATGGTCATGATGGCATGATACAGGATGACCGGATACAGGAATGTGATGTACAATGGTAATCTGTTGAAAAGAAGCATCACCGAGAATTCGCCATGCCAGAAATTCTCTACCGTGTAGTACGATAGAATGTCCATGAAAAGGCCATAGACGAATGCGGCCAAAAGCGTAAGTAGGGCCGATGGCACTCCCGTGCTTCTGTAAACGCGCCAGGCATGAATGATCGCCAGAAGGAATCCTACTAGGAAAACAGATTCTATGGCCAAGTGGCTCCAATCAAGGAGTCGGCCAGGGGTGTTCAAAGAAAGCCACGCTTCGGTGGCTTCCGTGTTACGCATGGCGTAAGAAATATGCTCGTTCATTCAGATGGTCACTATCGGGTTAACGTCTCGCTCTCGAATCATACTTCACCTTGGGGCCCACCGCCTTGTCTCCCAGCGTGGCCAGGTCCACATGTCCCTTGCCTCCGGTGAATGTGTCCTCCCGGTACTTATGACCTTCTCTTCGGGCGGTGTCATGCAGAATATCGAACAGCGGGGTCAGAAAACCGAAATTCACATGGAAATACTTATGGTGGTCGTCATGGAACGAGTTGGAACCATGGAACGGAAGATTGAAATTGAACTTGATGCCCGTATGGTCCAGAAAGCCATATATGAAGGAGATCACCAGTACTGCGATGTACACACCGCCATGTATCGGAAACAGGAACACCGGAACAAACGTGTAGCAAACCTGTACGAACCATTCTACCGGATGAACGGCCGAAAGCGTGAAATAGGCTGGGGCACTGTACCGATGATGCACCTTATGGAAATGCTTGTACATGAATGGCCGATGACCCAATGCATGGTAATAGTAGGCCGCAGCATCAATGAATAGCAGCGCAAGCACAAAACTCAGGAAAGCCCACCCATAGCCATATTCGTTGAGGTCGAAGTAGATCCGGGTCCAGCCTTTTTCTATCACACCCCAGGCCAAGATTCCCGACATGAAAGAGGCCATGTTCATATTGAAGATGCCGTACAGCAACGCTTCTTTCGTCTGTTTTTTCGTCAGGAATTTATCGGGCTGAAGCTTCCATTCCTCGGCCTTGTGGCGCTGTTTGATGTAATACTTCCAATGCACCAGACCTCCGAATACCAGATAGAACACATTGCCTCCGATCACAGACATCAATACATAATAATACCAGTTGTCACCAAGCATTTTCGATACGTTTTCAGTTGTTAAGTTACAAGGGTGTAAATTTAAAACGTATTTAAGTTACATGCAAGTAATTTATTCATTGACGGAATGATGGTTTTTGGCCCACGAAGTCTTAGATTC
>JBFHEW010000156.1:0-6155 GCA_041583955.1 Bacteroidia bacterium
ATTACCTTATTCTCAGACCTTACGCGGAAAGTAACCATGCAGAATCTGTTTCACGATGGGGGCTATAGTAGCATGGGGGCTGCAGAATGATCTTGTGATAGAAACCAAAACAGTCAAAACGGCAAACGGGGCGCTAGGCCCCGTTTGCCGTTCATGATCATTGCTTTTCAGTGATCAATCTTTCTTCTTCTTTTCCGCTTTCGGCTTTTTCACATCTATGGTGAGTTCCTCGGCATCCTTCTCGTGTTTTACCTGAAGTATGTCTCCTTCGGCAATCGTAGAACCGATGATTGCTTCTGCCAATGGGTCTTCGAGATATTTCTGAATAGCTCTTGCCAGTGGTCGTGCACCGAACTCAGGGTCATAACCCTTGTCTGAAAGAAACTCCTTGGCAGAGTCGGCCAATTCAACCACATATCCTGCTTCGGCAATTCGCTTGAATACATTTTTCAGTTCAAGGTCGATGATCTGATGAAGGTCTTCCTTCTTCAATTGATTGAATAGGACTACGTCATCGATCCTGTTAAGGAACTCGGGGGCGAATGCCTTCTTCAGCGCTTTCTCAATAACACCTCTCGAGTGTTCGTCAGAGGCAGAGGTCTTTGCACTGGTGGCAAAACCTACACCTTGACCGAAATCCTGAAGCTGACGCGAGCCAATATTCGATGTCATGATGACGATGGTGTTCTTGAAGTCGATCTTGCGACCAAGTGAATCTGTCATCATTCCATCATCCAACGCTTGCAATAGCAGGTTGAATACATCCGGATGGGCCTTTTCAATCTCATCCAACAACACCACTGAATATGGCTTTCTACGCACCTTCTCCGTAAGCTGACCACCTTCTTCGTACCCAACGTATCCCGGAGGGGCTCCAACCAATCTCGAAATGGCGAATTTCTCCATGTATTCGCTCATGTCTATTCGGATCAGCGAATCGTCCGAATCGAACAGGTAACGCGATAGCACCTTGGCCAATTCTGTCTTACCGACACCGGTAGGGCCGAGGAAAATGAAGCTTCCGATCGGCTTATTCGGGTCTTTCAAACCTGCACGGTTACGCTGTATGGCACGAACCACTTTTTTAATGGCATCGTCTTGACCAATGACCTTTCCTTTCAGGTTGTCATACATCTGCTTGAGTCGGTTGCCTTCGTTCTGCGCTACACGGTGCACCGGAATTCCGGTCATCATGGATACGACTTCGGCCACATGCTCTTCCGTCACTGTCTCGCGATTCTCCTTCGTGGCCTCTTCCCACTTGTTCTTTTCGCGTTCGAGCTCTTCCTGTAGTTTCCGTTCCTTATCGCGCAGATTGGCTGCCTCTTCGTATTTCTGGCTTCGCACCACGCGATTTTTCTCCTCTTTCACTTCATCAACCTTCTTTTCCAATTCCACAATTGTCTCAGGAACGTTGATGTTGGTGATGTGAACACGCGAACCTACCTCATCCAGCGCATCAATTGCCTTGTCCGGCAGGAATCGGTCTGTCATGTATCTGTTTGTCAACGACACACAGGCCTCAATGGCTTCAGGCGTATAGTTGACGTTATGGTGCTCCTCGTATTTCCCTTTGATATTATTGAGAATCTCAATGGTCTCTTCAGGGGTAGTAGGGTCTACCATCACTTTCTGGAAACGTCTTTCAAGCGCACCGTCTTTTTCAATGTACTGTCTGTACTCATCCAACGTTGTTGCGCCTATGCATTGAACTTCGCCACGGGCAAGGGCGGGCTTGAACATGTTGGACGCATCCATGGAACCTGATGCGCCACCGGCACCCACAATGGTATGGATCTCATCAATGAAAAGAATCACGTCTGGCGATTTTTCCAATTCATTCATCACCGCTTTCATGCGCTCTTCAAACTGTCCTCGGTATTTTGTTCCGGCAACAAGAGATGCAAGATCAAGTGTTACCACTCGTTTTCCGAACAGTACGCGGGAAACCTTTCTCTGAATGATGCGCAAAGCCAATCCTTCGGCAATGGCAGATTTACCCACACCGGGTTCACCTATCAAAATCGGATTGTTCTTTTTTCTTCGGCTCAGGATCTGGGATACACGCTCAATTTCCTTTTCGCGACCTACCACAGGGTCCAATTTTCCATCTTCTGCAGCCTTGGTGAGGTCTCTCCCGAAGTTGTCGAGTACAGGGGTTTTCGATTTTGGATCGACCGCCTTTCTCATTTGGCTTCCGCCAGCACCACCTGCACCGAAAGTGTCGCCATCGTCATCATCGTCAGCAGACTGACCATGCTTTGCTTCGGGGCTTACCCTTGTTCCGGTTTCTCCCAATATCACCTCGACCTCTTCTTTCACAAGGTCGTAATCTATACCCAACTTCTTCATGCTTCGTGTTACAACGTTATCGTCATCTTTTAAAATGGCCAACAGCAAATGCTCTGTTCCAATGGTAGGGCTTTTAAAGACCTTTGCTTCCAAATAGGTGATCTTCAATGCCTTCTCAGCCTGCTTTATCAATGGAATGTTACCAAGGTTGGCCTTCTTGGTGGATTTTCCGGTGTGTGTGGCTGTTTCAACGTCCTTTCTAAGCTCCTGGAGGTCAACCCCGAGGGACACCAGTATCTTGACGGCAGTGCCTTCGCCTTCTCGGATGATACCAAGCAGCAAGTGCTCCGTTCCTATATACTCATGACCCAATCTCAGTGCTTCTTCGCGACTGAAACTGATCACATCCTTTACTCTCGGGGAAAATTTCGCGTCCATATCGTATCTGTCAAATGTCGGTTTTATTACAGCGACCTATTGATTCAAACATAAAACAATTCGTTCATGTTCAAAATTACTTTCGTAGTTACGGAGTACCTTCCAATAAGTTCGTTTTTATCAACAGAAATCTGTTAGTAATAACTGTGTTTTCAAAGCTACTTAAAGCACGGCAACGCAAGCGAAAAGCGTAAATTCGATCACAATTTTAAGCATGGTCTGTCAAATACCGTGCAAACTTTAAAACACTAACATTTTGTCATGGCAGAAGGAGAGAGGATAATACCGATCAATATTGAAGAAGAGATGAAGACAGCGTACATCGATTACTCGATGTCCGTTATTGTTTCAAGGGCACTTCCTGATGTACGGGACGGTTTGAAACCGGTTCACAGAAGGGTGCTTTATGGAATGCTCGACCTTGGTGTACGGGCAGGCAGCGCTTACAAGAAGTCAGCAAGAATCGTAGGTGAGGTGCTCGGAAAGTACCATCCGCATGGAGACTCGTCTGTTTACGATACAATGGTACGTATGGCCCAGGAGTGGTCATTGCGCTATCCGTTGGTTGACGGACAGGGAAACTTCGGTTCTGTTGATGGCGATAGTCCGGCAGCCATGCGTTACACCGAAGCACGGTTGCGCAGAATAGCAGAGGAAATGTTGGCAGATATTGAAAAGGACACAGTGGATTTCGCACTGAACTTTGATGATACGCTACAGGAACCTACTGTGCTACCGGCCAGAATCCCGAACCTGTTGATAAACGGTTCTTCGGGTATTGCGGTTGGTATGGCGACCAACATGGCGCCACACAACCTCACGGAAGTGATCAATGGAACCATTGCTTACATCGATAACCGCGACATCACCATCCCTGAACTAATGGAGCACGTAAAGGCGCCTGATTTCCCAACGGGTGGTACCATCTATGGTTATGATGGGGTGCGTGAAGCATTTGAAACAGGAAGAGGCCGCGTCATGATGCGTGCCAAAGCAGAGTTTGAAGAGACCAAATCAGGCCGCGAACAGATCATTGTGACCGAGATACCTTATCAGGTCAATAAGGCGGAAATGATCAAGAAAACTGCCGAATTGGTGGTTGACAAGAAGATAGAAGGCATCAGCGATATCCGCGATGAGTCGGATAGAAAAGGTATGCGCATCGTTTACGAACTGAAGCGCGATGCCATCCCGAATGTGGTTCTGAATACCTTATATAAGTATACAGCACTACAGACCTCTTTCAGTGTGAACAACATTGCATTGGTAAAAGGTCGCCCAGAGATGCTGACACTGAAAGACATGATCGTGCATTTCGTGGATCATCGTCATGATGTGGTTGTGCGAAGGACCAAATTCGAGTTGGATCAGGCCGAAAAGCGTGCTCACATCTTAGAAGGTCTCATCATTGCGTCAGACAACATTGACGAAGTGATCAAGATCATCCGCGCATCATCCAGCCCAGATGAAGCCCGCGAAAAATTGATGGAGCGCTTCAATCTGAGCGATATCCAGTCGCGTGCCATCGTAGAAATGCGCCTGCGTCAGTTGACCGGACTGGAGCAGGACAAACTGCGTGCAGAGTACGATGAGTTGATGAAAACCATTGAGTACCTGAAAAGCGTTCTGGAAAGCGAAGACCTCCGAATGTCCATCATCAAAGACGAACTGGTGGTCATCAGAGACAAGTACGGTGACGAAAGACGAAGTGTGATCGAGCACAACGCCAACGACCTTCGTATGGAAGACATGATTGCCGATGAGGAAGTGGTGATCACCATTTCGCACATGGGTTACATCAAGCGAACGCCTTTGGCCGAATACCGCGTTCAAAGTAGAGGAGGAGTAGGGGCACGAGCCAGCACCACCAGAGATGAGGATTTCCTCGAGTACATGTTTGTGGCCACCAACCATAATTACATGTTGTTCTTTACAGAGAAAGGCCGTTGCTTCTGGATGCGCGCCTTTGAGATCCCGGAAGGAACAAAGACAAGTAAAGGACGTGCCATTCAGAACCTCATCAGTATTGAATCCGATGATAAGGTGAAGGCGTTCATCAATGTGAAAGACCTGAAAGATGAGGAATACATCAATAACACGTACGTTATCATGTGTTCTAAGCACGGAATCATTAAGAAAACAACGCTAGCGGCTTACTCCAGACCAAGGGTGAACGGTATAAACGCCATCACCATCAAGGATGGAGACCAGTTGCTCGAGGCCAAGTTGACCACGGGTAATAGCCATATCCTCATTGCAGGAACACATGGCCGTTGCATTCACTTCCCAGAAGATAAAGTACGCCCTATGGGACGTACGGCAGCAGGGGTGAAAGGAATAAGCCTACCGAAAGGAGTAGAGGTGGTTGGCATGATCTGTGTAGAAGACGTGGAAACCGAAACGGTGATGGTAGTTTCTGAAAATGGTTATGGGAAGCGTTCGTCCGTAGAGGATTACAGGATCACCAACCGTGGAGGAAAAGGTGTGAAAACCATGAATATCACCGAAAAAACGGGGGCTCTGATAGCCATTAAGAGCGTGGTTGACGAAAACGACCTCATGATCATCAACAAATCGGGTATCGCCATTCGTATGGATGTTGCCGAGATCAGAGTGATGGGACGTGCAACACAGGGAGTGAAACTCATCAACCTGAAAGGCAAAGACAGCATTGCTGCCATTGCTAAAGTAGAAATGTCGATGGAAGATGAAGTTGAGTTGGACGAGGATGGAAATCCTATTGAAGCTTCGGCAGAAGATGGGGCAACCGATGCCAATGGTCCAGACTCAGATGATCAAGAATCAACAGAAACTAACGATAACGAAGAATAGTAGGATCCCAGGATCAACAATTAAAACCAAAACAAGATGACCATTAAGAAGACAAGCCTGTTCGCAGCGGCCCTTTTAGTGAGTGTTGCTGTCTTCGGGCAGAAAGCAAAACGAACAAGTGCCAACAACTACCTGCAATACGGTGAATTGGACAACGCAAAAGAGGCGATAGACCCCTGTATCACAGACGAAAAGACGAAGGACGAAGCTAAGACCTGGTTCTTCAGAGGACAGATCTATCAGGCCATTTACGAGACCAAGGAAGAGAAGTATAAGTCACTACATGACAATCCGTTACAGGTTGCATTTGAAAGCTTCCTTAAATGCAAGGAGCTTGATGATAAGAACTTCCACACGGACATGACATTGAAGTACTTGGACGTGGAAGGAAGACAGTTTGTGAACGAAGGAATCACACGCTACAACGCGAAAGATTACGCTGGCGCATTGACGGCTTTTGAGAACACGTTGAAGGCAGCTGCCATACCGGAAATCAAGCGTACTGATTCATTGGCAATCTATTATGCCGGTGCATGCGCAGAACAGGTAGGCGATCTGGAAAAGGCAGAGAAGTACTACCGCGAAGCCATGGC
>JBFHEW010000157.1:0-6140 GCA_041583955.1 Bacteroidia bacterium
GTTCTCCTTTTCGATTTTCTCGATCTGCGCCAGTTGTTCGGTTATCTTGGCATGCAGATCTTTGTTCTCTCCTCCGATCTTGTTCAGCTCAGACTTGAATAGGGCGATGGACTTTTCAAGTTGTAGTTTCTCGCTCACCAATCGTTCCTGCTGAATGCGCGTGTCCTGTAACACCTGATCCAGGTCCCAGTTCTTGTTCTGCAGGATAAGCAGACCGCTTAGCGCTGCGAAAAAAAGAATGGTAGTAAGAAGCGCCACTTTGCGGGCAGTCATTCTACTTTTCGGTCTTTGAATTGTGGTTTCCATAAGTTCTGATTATTTAAGGTTGTTTTTAAGTCTCTTTGTTTGTTGAACCAAAGTTGACCTAACCTTATTAGAAGTGAATGAAAGCTGAGTTAAAAAGCGATTAAAGCTTTTTGAGCGGAAGGTTCACTGTGAAAACAGAGCCTTTCCCGAGCTCGCTTGAAATAGAGATGGAGCCTTTGTGAAGTTTGCAGATGCGCTTGACCAGCGATAGACCGATGCCATGACCGTCCCTGTTTCTCACGCTGTTGGAACGGAAGAACGGTTCAAATATCTGCTTCATGTCCTGGTCGGAAATACCGATGCCATTATCAGCGAACGTCAGAATGATCTTTTTCGGTTTCATACCAAGGGTCACCTTCACTGTTTGGTCCTCCGAATATTTACAGCCATTCTCCATCAGATTCAGAACCAAGGTCTTCAATAAGATATCGCTACCATCCACATGCAGCTCGTCCAGATCTGTGATCGATTCGTCAAGGTTCACCTCAATGCAGTAGTTCGGCTTCATTTTAAGCAGGTCGGTGCGCGCTTCCCAAAGAATATCGTCAATCCGAACTGGCTTGAAATTCGCTTCGGGTGCATCCGTTCCGGTCTGCGCCAGCAAGAGCAGTCTATTGGCGAGTTTGTTCAGTTTATGGATGTCCTGCAGTACAGATTCCACAGCGCTTTTATAAACATCTTCCGAACGGTCTTTCAAGAGTATCACCTCCAATTGCCCCGAAATGGCGGTAAGCGGTGTGCGAAGCTCATGGCTTGCATTGGCAATGAAGTTCCTTTGCGCTACGAATGCCGACTCCAATCGGGCAAGCATGGCGTTGAATGAGATGCCCAATTGGGCAAGCTCGTCAGAGCCGTTGCCTTCACTCACACGAAGGTTCAGGTTGCTGATGGAAATACCTGCAATTTCGGCAACCAACTGCTTTATGGGGCTCAGTGCCCGTTCGGCATAGATCCTACCCACCACGAAGAACGCTACCATTCCAAGGCCCAATACAATGATCAATACCTGCGCCAGATTCTGGATCTTCCGTCTTCCGTAAACATCGATGGCAGAAACGATGACCACAAACCGATCGTACCTGTCGGTGAATAGAAAGGCCTCTGTTTCGCGCTTCTCCTTTTCCAGTTGGATCCTTCCTTCCAAACGCACTTGGTTTAAAAACGACTTGCCGGGAAGTTCGATTTCCAGTCCTTCTGAACTGTAAATGAGACTGTCTTTGAAGTTGAAGATGAGTATCTCCTCGTCCTGTAAGCGTACCGGATTATCGCGCTCAATGATGTTGAGCAGGTTCTCATCCACTTCATCTATCTGGATGAGCAGCTTGGCCATATTCTCCCCACGGCTTATAAGGCGTTGCGAGAATTCATCTTTACGATAGTCGGCAGAAAGAAAATAGATGGCAACGGAAGCCACGCCTAGTACCAGCGATGCCAGTAGGCCGAATTGAAGCGTGAGGCGATTACGCAAGCTCATTGTCAAGCCTGCAATACGTATCCGTGTCCGATGCGTGTCTGTATCAGTTTGGTTTCAAAATCCTTATCGACTTTTTTACGCAGTAGATTCATATAAACGTCTACCACGTTTGTTCCCGTATCGAAGTGAATATCCCAAACATTGTCAGATATCTGAACACGAGACACCACTCTTTCCCTATTTCTCATCAGGTATTCGAGTAACGAAAATTCCTTTGCCGTAAGGGCTATGGTCCTTCCACTTCGCACGGCTTGCTTCTTGTCAAGGTCCAATTCGAGGTCGTGGTAAACGAGTTTCGTGCTTACTTGTGCCGTACCCGAAGTTCTTCTGCTCAATGATCGGATACGGGCAAGCAGTTCTTTGAATTCGAATGGTTTTACCAGATAATCGTCAGCACCAGAGTCAAGCCCGCTTACCTTATCTTCTGTTGTTCCAAGGGCGGTCAGCATGAGAATAGGGGTGGAGATGTCTTGCTTTCTTATTTCCTTACAGAGCTCGAGACCATTCAATCCTGGAACGTTGACATCGAATATCATCATGTCGAACGGCTCTTTCGTGGCGAATCTCAGCCCGAGTTGACCATCGTAGGCCAACTTCACTTCATGACCGCTTTCCTCGAGTCCTTGAACGATGAAAGCTGCAACCTTGGGCTCGTCTTCTACAAGAAGGATTTTCATGGATTGGATAAGGATTTACCGAGGCAAAGTTAGATCATCGCCATAAGCAGGAATGAAAATACTATTAAGATCGCAATGTACGCGGAATTCAGATGAAGCTCCATCCGCACAAGGCGGACGGAGCTTGGTTTACCCGGCCTCAACTTGGCGGGTTTGAGGCCTCGGGCCGACTTATCTTCGAAAGCAATACCTGGTTCTCCATTTGTCGGATCTCCAGTTGCCAGTTGGTCAGATTTGTAATAACGGTGAATAAAGGTGTGTAGGCGAATTCGTGTTGCATCCAATTCTGCGGTTCACCATGCGCATCTTTGTATGTACCGTCCGTTCTCAGACCAATGGAGCGGTCTAAAGTCGGGTGCAGGTCGGTGGGGTATTGATCCAGCACCAGCTGACGGTACGAGTCGAACAGTTGTTTCAATTGTACTGCGCTGAATTCACCATCGCGAAGCTCATTCTCTGTCCCAAGAAGCAGGTCATGCGGCACCGCCATATCGTGTTTCTTTTCAAGGTCGTTCAGGCGGATGGTGGCGGCTTCTGCTGGCGTCACGTTAGCTGCCCACGCCACCAGTTCCAGTTTGAGCGCGTCAATATGCGAAACGAGCCTGTCGGATTCGGTTCTGAGTAGGTTCAGTTCATCGCCAGTTCTTGTGTGCAATTCCCTGTTCACGGCAGAGGTCCGTTCCAATTGCTCAGCAACATCTGTGTTGGTAAGCATCACGCCATGCTCATACCACGTGCTGTTGCCTGTTTTCATCAAGGCGAATATCAGTATGAGGCACGCCAGCGAAACCATGGAACTTGACAACGTGATGGATCTGTTGGCGCTCGTTCTGTAGCGCTTGAAGAAGTAGATAGGAACGTAGCCGAATGCCAGAACGGCCATGCCCCCAAGAAGCGTTACGGAAGCACCCGGCCAATGCATCACCTTGAACAGCACACCCACCGATGTCAGGCTTAAACCCACGAATCCTGAGATGTGAAGCAGCGCTTCGCCTCTCGGACTTTCTTTGAGTTTGTGTGCCAAGATCATTGGCAGATAGCCCAGTACCAGCAGTCCGGCACCTAAGACCATCATGATGCTGGCAAATGGCCAGTGCATGAGTTTGAAAATCGTCCCCGCCAAGAGAAGAAATGTAGAAGTCAGCCCGAAACCAAACGTTACTTTTTTCATGATTGCGTTCATTTCGGTTAATAATTCAAATGTTTCGTTCTGGACCTGTTTTAAACCTCCAGGTCCGAAGAGGTTGAGTGTATATTGAAAGGCTTCTTCAAATGATTCGCCTTGTTCGATTCTATGTTCTATGCTGGTGCACAGATGATCCAGTAGATCAACCTGCAATTCATTCTGCGCCACACCGTTTTCTTTGATGTAGGCATCAATCAGTTCAACCTGAAGTTCTGTTAGCTCCGCCATTGCAGTTCTGGGTTTGGATTGAAACTATTGAGCAGATCGTTCATGGTTTCTGAGAACCTACGGAACTCATTCACCTTCTCGTTGGCCTGTTTATTGCCGTTTTCGGTAAGGCTGTAGTACTTACGCACACGCTTTCCGATACTTACCTTTTCGGTGGTCAGAAAACCCTCTGCTTCCAACTTATGAAGAGTAGGATAGAGGGCTCCTTCGGTAAGTTGTATCTGACCAGCGGTTTTCTCCTTGACGTGCTGCGTTATCTCGTATCCGTACATCCTTTCTTTCTCGGCCAATAGGCTCAGAACAATGGTCTGTAGGGTTCCTTTCAATAGCTCTTGTGAATACATAGGGCAATGATACATAAAAGAATTAGGTATTGGTGTCTTAGGTATTAACTTTTTTCATTTTGATTTATTGTAATCGAATGATTCTTTCCTTTAGACCATGAAAAATCTCTTCACCGTTCTATCCTTTTTCATTCTTCCGTTTTCTCTATTCGCTCAGGGAAACATCATGCTCATGCCATTTGAACCATTGATGAACGCCCAGTGGAAGGCGGAGGGCAAGTGGAAAGACGGAACGCCTTTTAAACAGGAGGTGAGTTACCGTTGGTCAGAAGATGAACAGTCGGTTAAAATGGTCACCAACAGTTATCTCGATACCACGTATACCGACTTCGGGCAGTTCTCAGAAGGAGTGCATGTGTGGGATACCGTTTCCAATGCCATCAAATTCAAAGTGGAAGACATTCATGGTAATGTGATCGATGGATCGGTTCGTACCAAGGTGAAGACGATCATGTACGAATATGTTTACGAAGATGAGCTTGGCGTGAAGACCTATATGACCGATGCGCTGATCTGGATAAAACCCGATAAGTACATGTTCAAGGTCGGAACCATGAAGGATGATGTGTGGGAAGAGGTTTACTTGGAAACGTACTTCTTTAAGAAGTGATCTCAATACCGACCGGACAGTGGTCCGAACCTTCCACCTCATTCAATATGAAAGCTTCTTTCACTTGCGGCATCAGACTTTCTGAAACCAGAAAGTAATCTATGCGCCAGCCAATGTTCCGAGCACGGGCATTCATCCTGTAGCTCCACCAACTGTATTTCACTTCTTCGGGGTGCAGTGCCCGGAATGTGTCGACCAGCCCTGCACTGATGTAGTTGTCCATGCCGTCTATCTCATCTTGCGTATAGCCGGCTGTTTTGTTGTAGTTGGAAGCCGCGTTCTTGATGTCAATCTCGCGGTGCGCCACATTCATATCGCCACAATACACCACAGGTTTTTTCTTCTCCAACTCCTTGATGTAATTGAGAAGCGCCTCATCCCAGGTTTTTCGGTAAGGAAGTCGGACCAGACCGTTACCCGAATTGGGAACGTAAACATTCAGCAGATAGAAATCATCGAATTCGCAAGTAATGGCTCTGCCCTGATCATCGTGCTCCGGAATGCCGATTCCGTACTGCACCCTCAGCGCTTCTTTCTTGCTGATAACGGCCGTTCCGGAGTAGCCCAATTTCTGTGCGGAGTTGGCGTAGATGTGGTAGTCCATTCCGAACAGCACTTCGCGCACCTGCTCTTCGGTGGCCTTGGTTTCCTGAAATCCCATGATGTCGGGGTTCATTTCCTCAATGCTTTCCAGCAGACCTTTTTTGGCTGCTGCCCGAATTCCGTTTACGTTGAATGAGATGAGTTTCATATGGTCTGTTTGAGTGCACTAATATGCTAAAACCGTATCAAAGGAAAACCGGTGTGGGTTCATCGCGCCTCAGCCAGCCGGTTATGCTGTACCGCGGGCGGGATGTAATAAGCACCTCGTGCTCCACCAGATCGGAACGGAAGCATACCATTCGGCCCATTTTCGGTTCAATGTCAGTATAACCGGATTCGTTGTAAACCCGAAGTTGGCCGCCATGTTCTGGTTTCCAGTCTTCATTCAAATAAAGGATGACGGAGAAAATGCGGTTGTTCGTTTCGCGGAACTGGTCAAAATGGCGGGTGTAAAAACTACCAGTAGGGTATGTTGCCAAATGACATTCGAACCATGGTAAGCCAATGCGGAAATAATTGGAAAGGTATTCCCGAAGCTGCTCGAGGAACTGAAAATAGACGGTCTGTGATTGTGAAAGGTGCTCTTTCTCCAGCCACAGGATCTTGTCTCCTCTGATCTCTGAAATACGCTGTTCAGTGACCCCTCTACCGATCAATGCCGGCTGGAATTCATTGAGCAACTCTTTGGTTTCTGCAAGAAGGCCGTTCAGAA
>JBFHEW010000158.1:0-6137 GCA_041583955.1 Bacteroidia bacterium
CGAACGTTGAAGGGCCACCACCGATACTGAGATGAAGGAAGAACCCTTTGTAGAAATTGCATCGGGTACCGATTCCGAAATGATGGGCGATCGTATTGCTGGTCACTTCTCGGACGGCACCATAGGTGTCCGAGCCATCTTCAGTTGTCGCCATCACCTGCCTTCTGGACCGGATGAATCCATAGTTGAGATCATAGAAAAGAAACGGAGAGAATAGGCGGTTGCTTCGAATCGGGAAATACTGGTACGTGAATGAGGCACCGTGTCGTTCCCAGCTGCTCTGACCTTCAAAAAGGTTGTGATAGGCAACATGTGGTCCCAATGCAACCGCATGTTTTTTCATCGTGTACGTGATATGGAAACCGAATACGGAACTTTCAGCGTACGAAAGACCGGTGTACGACTTATCTATCCCAAGTTTGCCTACGAATGAAGTGGAATCTTTCTGCGCCAGAAGAATTTGGCTGCAACCTATCAACAGTACAACCGTTAGAACTATTCCCAAATGACTCTTCATCGGCATTCAAATTAGTTATTTTCAACCTTCAACCAATTACAACGATCATGTATCACGCAACAGCAGATCTTTGCGACAAACATATTGATAAACTTCAGGTGGCTGAGCCGATCTTTGTTGATTTCGGTGCTGTGGCCGTGTTTGAAGGAGAGGTACATACACTTAAGGTCTTTGAAGATAACACGCTGGTGAGGGCGGCATTGGAGAAGGATGGAACAGGGAAAGTATTGGTGGTGGATGGTGGTGGATCGTTCCGTTGTGCGCTCGTTGGCGATAACCTTGCGGCTTTGGCCATTCAGAACAACTGGCGAGGATTGGTGGTTTTCGGTTGTATTCGCGATTCGAAACAGATAAGCGAGATGGAGATCGGGGTGAAGGCGCTCAATACAAATCCGACCAAAAGTGTAAAGCGGAATGAGGGACAGGAGAACATTGATGTCAGGTTTGCCGGTGTCGACTTCAAGCCCGGCATGTATCTTTATGCTGATGAGGACGGTATCGTAGTAAGCGAGTTTCAACTCCTTTAAAACTGGTGGTCGGGCAATTGACAACCTGATCGCTGTCCAATATGTTGCATTGACCTATCCGAATTGGTTTCTCAGAAAAATATCGTCATCATAGGAAACGGCATTGCCGGTATCACTGCTGCACGACATATCCGCAAGCGTAGTGACCATCGTATCACTGTCATTTCTGCCGAAACGGATCATTTCTTTTCGCGTACAGCACTCATGTACATTTACATGGGGCACATGACCTACGAGCACACCAAGCCGTATGAGGATGGATTCTGGGAAAAGAACCGTATCGACCTCAAACGCGCCTACGTCTCCAAGGTTGAACCGAATGCTAACGAGGTGTTCCTTGACACCGGTGAAAAGTTGTCGTATGACGAACTCATCATTGCCACGGGATCCGCTTCCAATCGATTCGGCTGGCCCGGTCAGGATCTGAAAGGGGTTCAGGGGCTCTACAGCCTTCAGGACCTCGAGGCAATGGAGGCCAACACCGAAGGAATAGGCCGTGCAGTGGTGGTAGGAGGAGGCTTGATTGGTATTGAAATGTCGGAAATGCTCCGGTCTCGGAATATTCCGGTAACGTTCCTTGTAAGAGAAAACAGCTTTTGGGATACCGTGCTTCCTCCAGAAGAATCTGAAATGATCAACCGACACATACGTTCGCATCATGTCGATCTACGGTTGAAAACAGAATTGAAGGAAATACTTCCGGACGGTGACGGAAGGGTTAGGGCTGTACTTACAGGTGACAACGAAGAGATTCCCTGTGAGTTCGTTGGACTTGCAGTTGGGGTGCATCCTAATATTCCGTTTTTGAAAGATGCTGGCATTGAAACCGACAAAGGCATTCTCGTAGATGGTCAACTCCGTACGAATGTTCCGAACATCTATGCGTTGGGAGATTGCGCGCAACTACGCGAACCAAGGCCAGAAAGAAGGTCCATTGAGGCAGTTTGGTATACAGGAAAGATGATGGGCGAAACGGTTGCAGCTACCATTTGCGGACAACCGACTGATTACGATCCAGGTATTTGGTACAATGCTGCCAAGTTCTTCGATATCGAGTATCAGACCTACGGAAACGTTTCTGCTGCGCTGAAACCAGGTGAGGATAGTTTCTATTGGGAATCTGAAGATGGCCTGAGGTCCGTTCGCTTTGTGTTCGAATCCGGTTCAAGGGCAGTGCTTGGTGTCAATGCGTTCGGTATCCGATTGCGCCACAGGGTCTGCCATGATTGGATCAAGCAGAGAACAACCGTTGATGCGGCTGTTTCTGAGTTGAGGAGGGCCGATTTCAATCCGGAATTCTCCACGGGATTCACGAAGCAGGTTCAATCAGCATTCAAACAAATGAAAGCATGAGCCGTGAAGGATTCAGCATATCGTTGGCAAGTCCGCATGCTCCAGGAATGGATGGTGTGCAGAAATCGGGTATTGCCGTTTTTGCATTGGCCGTGCTTGTCATGCTCGTTGGTTTGCTTGGGCCGGTCGCGCGTAATCCGGATCTGTTCTTCTATCTGGGTGTTGTCGGGTCGCTGGTTGGACTGACCGTGTATACCATCCGTACGTATATGAAACGCCCAGCAGGTGTTCAGAACAATCACATTTTTACTTCGAGTCTCACCAACCGCGGATTGTGGGGATGGGCACTCGGTATTTTTCTCACTGGGTTCTATGTGGTGTTGTATTGGGGTTCGGATGATATTTGGAACGGCTCCACGCTCGTGCTGCTTTTCGATCCCATCAGTCGGGGATTGTTCAATCAACCATCTGACAGGTGGTTTCTGTACTCGTTCATCTACACCGTTTCCATTCTGATAATGGGTGTGCGTGCCATTATCAAGTATCGTCACTCCAATTATCAGATCGTGCGTACATGCTCCATCATGTTCTTTCAGCTTGGATTTGCGTTCCTTATTCCGCAGTTCCTAAAGAGCATGAGTCAGCCCGAATACTACTTCAGTTATTTCTGGCCGTTGGATTATGACCTGCTTTTTCCGGATTCTGTTGATGGCCTCCTATCCAATGGTTCGCTCGGGCTTTGGATGCTCATCGTTTCGGCTGTGCTCACGTTCGTTGCAACCCCGATACTTACGTATTTCTTTGGGAAACGCTGGTACTGTAGCTGGGTCTGCGGGTGTGGTGGCTTGGCAAATACGGCCGGAGACCCCTTCCGTCAGCTTTCCGATAAAAGCATCAAAGCATGGAAGGTTGAACGATGGATGATTCATGCCGTACTGGTTTTCATTATCGGCCTGACCATTTTATTATGGGTCAATTCGTACTTGGTCGGGGGTATTTTCGGGACGTTTTCTCACTCAATGACAAAGATCTATGCATTCCTTATCGGACAGGCATTTGCCGGGGTAGTGGGCGTTGGTTTCTACCCGCTCTTGGGAACACGGGTGTGGTGCAGGTTCGGTTGTCCGATGGCGGCCTACCTAGGTTTGTTACAGAAGTACTTTTCTCGTTTTCGGATAACCACCAATGGCGGACAGTGCATCAGTTGCGGCAATTGCAGCACATACTGCGAAATGGGAATAGATGTGCAGGCCTATGCCCAACGCGGAGAGAATATCGTGCGCGCATCGTGCGTAGGTTGCGGAATCTGTTCCACGGTCTGCCCAAGAGGCGTCCTCAATCTTGAGAATGGTGCCACCCACACCGACCGCGAGAACAACAGCCCTATTACATTCGGAAATGATGGAGTGGGATTAAATACCGGCTTTGAGGGCTGACATTTCTATTGCCTTTACCGCATTCTGTACCCCGTCCTCCTGATTCATTCTTTCACCCATCGATGCTGCTACTTCCAAAGTATCAGATTCCGACATTACAATGATATCGTATGCTACCTGTTCTGGCGTATCGAAGAAGCGGAACAAACACCTGTTTCCAACATTCTGCTTATGTGTCTGCCTGCCCCAATAAGCTTGGTCAAAACCATGGGCAACAACCACCGAAGGCTTGCCTGCCTTCAATGCTGCGTGGGTGGTACCCGCTCCACCATGGTGCACGATCATCATGCAGAGAGGGAATACCGCGGCATGATCTACGGTTTCAATGCAATAGATATTACGGTGATTCTGTTTCTCCAGTTTACTCCAATCGGCTTGGATGATTGCCGATATTCCGGAGCCTTTCGCGGCAGCAATAAGGTAATCGGTTGATTCTTTAAGGTCGTATTGTGTGCATGAGCCGAATGTCATGAAGAGAGGCGGATCATTTTTTTGAATGAATTCTTTCAGGTCTTCCGGTAGTTCTACACTCGTGGTTGGCATACTCAGAAAACCGCTTATCTCAACATGCGATGGCCAATCTTCAGGTCGGGGAACAAGGGTTTCGCTCACCGCCACAAGCGTCAGGAATTCAGACGTGAAAAGTTCTTTCTGAAGACTTTTCACACGAGGCAGTCCTTCTTTTTTTCGGATCTTCTTAGCAGCGTCAAACCACCTTGAGGTTGCCAATCTTCCGCCTATACTCCACATCAATGAATTTATCATTGTTCCGAGCTGAAAGCCAATGGGCGAAATGTATTTGGAACGGACCACCAAAGGCGTGAGCACAAGAGAAACGCGCGGACACTTATGCTTCTGACTTGCAGTCAGCAGCGTGTGGCATACTGAATGCCCAACCACCAGGTCGTTTGTTCGACACAGATCTTCAGACGCTGCATACATCTCCTCTGTAACAGGGTCATAGAATTGCTTCAGCAGTTGAGAGTATTCCTTGAAGGATCCCGGTCCACCAGCCATTGCATATGGATTGACATGTTCTGGGATCTTACCGGCTCCATTCACTTTTACGAGTCTTATTCCCCCCAATGCTGTAAGGTGAGAATAGTCTTTGCCATCAATGCTTGTATAAGCTACCGTGACGTCATGTCCGGCTTTTTTCAGCCCAATGGCCAATGCGAGGAACGGATACACGTCTCCATCGGTTCCCCAGGTTTGAAGTCCGATCTTCATTTCTTGAAAAATTCAAACAGTGAAATATTCATGCCGATGAGAAGGAAGCCATAGATAGCGTCCTCCACCGGAATGGTAAGTAAACGAATGCCCAGATTCTCGTCATCGTTATACCAGACAACCGGTTCCTGTAGTCCTGTTCCGGTCAGTATGCCATTCACAACGAAGAACGGAATGAGAATGACAAGGTAAGCGAAGACCAACCTGCTCCAGTAGCTTCTTTTCAGAAAGGCCACGTGTACCAATAGGAACCAAACCGTGAAAATGGCTGTGTAAAACGTGTAAGCCAGCTCATGATGTTTGAAGGCGATGGCTGCGAGGATATACGTCAGAATGATGGAGCCATAACGGGCATATTTGCCAAGTGGATCCTGTTTTACGAAGTAATTCAAAACCTCGTAAGTGAATACGCAGCAATAAGGAATGCAAAAGAAGAAAAGCACTTCTTCCAGAGGGAGATTGTAAAGCTTTATGCCAGTAAGATGTTGCTCGTTAAAACCCCAAACCCCTTGCGATGTGAAGATGCTGTCCCACACTAGGAAGAAGACGGCCGGAATAAGCAGGGCCGGAAGTAGCGCTTTCCATTTCTTATGGAACTGCAATCTTCTTTCGAACGAAAACGCCAGCGGAATGGCTACCGAACAGAGGTTTACGAGCAGATATGTGTATCCCATTCGGTCTAAAATGAAGAATCAAAGACGGAAAATGCCGCCACACCGCTCCTCGGGCTCGTATGTTCTACGGTCAATCGCAAATCAGGCCTTTTTGAAGTATTTAAGTGGCACCACGAGCATACCGAAGCACTCACCATTTTCCTTTTCCTTGTGCTTGTGGTGAGCAAAATGTGCTCGTGCCAATCCTTGCAGATACCAATTCTTGATCTTGTGTCGTGTTCCCCAACGGTTGTGGATGACCACTTCGTGCACGGTTACGTACGCAATGCCGTAGAGCAGAATGCCAATGCCTATGTATAATCTGAAATCGCATCCGGCCATGATGCCGAACATCATGTTCAACCAACTGGGAATAGCGAAAATGAGCGCAAAGAGGTCGTTCTTCTGAAATGCCCTATCCGTTGGTTGGTGGTGGTCGCGGTGCATGACCCACCCGAACGTGTGCATCACGTACTTATGC
>JBFHEW010000159.1:0-6133 GCA_041583955.1 Bacteroidia bacterium
AGAGTCTGTTCAGGTCGTCCTGCGTGTTGTATCCCTGAAAGCTGTACCTGATGTACGACCGGCCGTTGTGCTCGAATACCGGAATCTCAATATGGTACCTGTCGTACAGCAACGCGCCAAGCTCCATGGTGTCGGGAGTGTTTATCTGCAAACTGCACATCTGCGCAAGAAAGCCGTCTGTGGGAGCGCAAAGCATGCTGCCGTTGGCGGCTTCGGCAAACGGTAGGTAGTTGTCCTGCGCCACCTTTCGGCACTGTGCGGCCACGTGGTCCCAGTCATATCGCTGTCGGAATTCCAGCGCTTTCGGAATGGTGAGGAAGGCGGCCACATCGCGCGTTCCTTGCAGCTGATGATGATCGATGAATCGGGAGCCGGAAGGCGTTTCAGACCGATACCCCCAACTGATGAGCAGCGGGTCGAACGGTTGGAACTCCTTTTTAACGAACAGGAAACTGCATCCTTTCGGGGTAAGCAGCCACTTGTGGCAGGCTCCGGTGTAAATGTCGGCCTGGAGCGTGCTCAGGTCAAGCGGTAGTTGGCCCGGCACGTGCGCACCATCAACAATGGTTATCAATCCTGCTTCCTTCGCCTTGGCACATATCTCCTCTACCGGAAGCAGCAACGCGGTGGAACTGGTGATGTGGCTGATGAAAATGGCCTTGGTTCTGGGAGTGACGCCCTTGAAGAATTCGGCCACGAGCTGTTCTTTGCTTGTAACAGGTAGCGTGATGGGCTGTTTGATATACGTGGCTCCGGCCTTTTGGCAGTAGTATTCCCACGTGCGGTCCATGGCTCCGTACTCCAGGTCTGTGGCAAGTATCTCGTCTCCGGCTTGCAACGGGAATCCTTTTGCCACCATGTTCATGGCGTAACTCGGATTCATGACCAATACCAGGTCGTTGTGATGGCAGCCTACGAAGTCGCCCAAGGCTTTTCGGCTCTGTTCCAACAGGGCAGGGGCCTGCTTCACAAAGAAGTTGACGGTGTTCCTCTCCAGTTCCAATTGCCAGTGCTGGTAATCTTCAAAAATGGGTTTCGGACACGCCCCGAACGAACCGTGGTTGAGATGGGTGATATCTGGATTGAGGAGGAATTGGGAGCGGATGTTTTCCATGAGGTGTGCGTAGGAAACAAAGGTAGTGGCAACGGAGACTTTGTAGCGGTCGTGTCTACTTCAATATGCTTCGGGTGTTTCTGAAAAAGGCTTCCGCGTCCGTTCGCGTGCGAAGCGTATCGGGAACGGGTAGGAGGGGAAGGGCACGTGGAAACAGTTAAAGTATCTCCACACAAACTCCTTTGTGGTCAGATAACGATTTATCCAAGTTCCACTCGGTAAGCTTTACGCTTCTGTCTTTTACAAATGACTTGCTAACCACAATATGGTCAATCGCTTCTGGTAATTCAGCCGTTAGATTAACGAGGCTGTTGTGATTAAAGCATCCATTTAATTCTTGACGACCATTTTTGGTGAAGTAGTAGTTGTCGGAGAAGCTCATATTGAAATCACCAGCAATGCAGATGGCTGTTTCTTTGGAAACACTTTCAAAATCGGAGAGTTGTTTTTCCAAGTCTTCCCTAAAACTTTGTCTTCTGTTACCGTGGATTCCTATTATGGTTCCATAAACAGCTAACGGACCAAAAGACGTTTCAAGAATCGGACAAATAGCGGTTTTATCATCGTATGTGTCACGGTTTCCTATTAGTTTGAACTTGCTGTAAACAATGGTTCGGAATTCAGTTCTATCGTACGTTGGTTCATTCAATGGCTGTGATAATACCTTTTGAGGATACTGGGGAAGTTCAACCTGTTCGTCCGCTTCAGTGAGGATGAGAATATCAGCATCCACTTCATTCAATACCTCAACAATTCGGTCTAGCTTTTTCCGGTGCTTGAGGCGCTCTATATTCCAAGTGGCGATTTTCATACTCCTTCAAAAAACTTAACGGCCATTTCGCAGAAAGACACAATGGTGTCTTTGTCCAACTCAAACTCTTTGCGATTGCTTAGGTAGTGGCGGCATTCTGGACTGATAAACTCTCCTTCTTTCAACTGGGCGTAGGTAATGCACTTGATGTGCCGCTTGCTTACAAGGATGAAATAAGCATTTACCCACGGGTAATCTTCAGGTAGGTCTTTGATGCTGAAACTTTCATTTGCCCTGTACTTCACTTCTACAAAATACACCTCGTTCTTACGTGGGTCTTGCATGGTAAAGTCTGGCATACTGCGTATGTCTCTTGCTACGGGGCTGCTGTTGTTCTTTATAAGGTTGGCTATGCCGGGCACGCTGCGCTCCATACCATAATGGAACACATTATACCCCAAACTCAGAAACAACTCCTGTATAAGCGTTTCTGCCACACGGCCTTTGACCATGTTGTAACGGAAGGTGCGTTCTTGGGGGGTTAGGGGCATTTATTGCTTATAAAATGTCAAACCGATCCGTTGGATATGATCTAACAGATCGGAGTTTTCTATATGATGTCTGATCGACAGATCTATTTTATAAGGAAGTAACAGATCGTCCAGATCATTCTCAATTCTATATTGGGTATTGAGGTCCAATTCATCTCCAACCATGGTAAGGTCTATATCGGAACCATTATGATAGTTGCCTTTGGCACGGGAACCATACAAGATCACTTCCTTTACTTGCGAATAGCTGGCAAAAACGCCATTGATGGCGTCTATCGTTTCTTGTTTCAGACCGTACTTCATCTGGGTACTTCTGTTCAGGATAGGAGTTCTTCTAATCGACTTTCGAGCTTCTTGAAAAGTTCGAAATAATCGTCAACGATGGCTTTAGCAATGGATGCTGCCACATCTGCGTTATAGGTGTGAGAAGTTTCGTTTCTGCGCTTTATCATGTCCATCCAGCCATCGCCATTCTCAATCAGTCCCAACTGAAAGGCTTCTCTCGTGGCATCTCTTGATCCATGTACGTTTGCTACACCTTTATAATGTAAGTAGTCTTTCAGGGTTTTCCATGCTAACTCATGCGTAAACTCAAAAGCTTGTATCAATCCTTGCTTTTCCAACTCTGACAAAGGGCGTTCGTTAGACAGGATATAGGCTTTTTCCAGGTTTTCCAATGCCTTTTGGTAATTACTGAAACGCTGTTCCCACCGAATATCCTGTTCGTTCATGAGCTAACTATTAAAAAACTAAGATAAGGCTATTGCCACACGGCCTTTGACCATGTTGTAGTGGAAGGTGTACTCATGGGGTGAGATTATTGACGTGCTATTGATATTTGCTTTGTTCGCAGTTATCATGTTGGGGAAGTAGAAGTAGGCGCCTGTGGCTACAGTGCGCGTTAGCGGGTAATTATATCACGTGGACTCCATGCTTCTTAAGCATTTTGTAGATTTCATCATAAGCTGGTTGTAAGTAAGCTATAATTGCTTGATGAGAACGTTCCGATAATTGGGCCATTTCATTTGGAGCCAATCTGAAAGAAGTACTCAACAGATGCTGAAAGTGCTTCGTGCCATAAGTGGCAATCTCCCTATGTTCATCGGTTGCAAAGTCGTTGGCAATCAAGTCCATACATTCCTGCCTAAGTTTCAAGGCTGGGTAGTTGATTTCTAAAATAATCCTCACCAGACCATTTTCATCGAGTATTTCGGACGGAAGCATTGTGTAATACACTGGGCATTTGCCAGCTTCGTCCCAAATTGATTGATATTCTAATCCTTTCCCCTCCGTACTGAATTCCAACTTGCTCGCCAATAAATTGATTTGACCCATGACGAATTTCTCCGCGGCAGTTCGAGTTTCAATTGCTTTTACAATGGTCTTTGAATGCATGAAATAAAAGTTAACCTGTTCGGTCAATTCTGCATCTTCAGAAATGTTCTTCATGTTTTCAATAAAATCGGTGAAATAAATCTGTTGTTTGATGGGAATACCAAGAGGAACCCCGTTCTGTACGGCCTGCATCAGCCACTCTTTGTGAGTAATATTGATAAATTGCGGATGGCCCAGTTCATTCATGGACATAGGCCGATTGGACAGCACTATAGCTGCCTTTCTGTTCACTGGGATTCGAGGAAATGTTTGCCAATAATCATCCAGCTGATTATTCAATACATGGTCAACTTTGGCTTCTATGAGAACCACCGATTGGCCTCTGACAGATTGTAATACAAGATCAATTCTACCTTTTTTATTCTCCGTCTGGTATTCTCGGAACACCTGCCAGTCTGTAATTGCCAGTTCTTTCTTAACACCAATAGCTTCATACTTCTTGTCGATAAGGTCAAGAAGTGCTTCAACCAATAAACGACTCAATTCAGGGCATTGGTCCTCGTCTAAGAAATAAGCGAAGCAGTTACTGATGGTATTCTCCCTGCGCTGATGACCAACCACATCGAGGAAGCCTGAATCCTTCTGTTCAGGCTCTGGCATATTCAATAACACCAGTTGCTGTAAATCTGTACTTATCGCCATCTCAATTCAATTGGTTATCAACCCGTATGTAAACTGGTATCATCTATTTTGGGAGTGTTCGCAACCGACCAATATATCATATCCATCACTTTCATGTTGGTCAATTGGATTGATTCAATATTAATTCCTACTCGTAAATCTGAATTGATGGCCTCGGCTAAACCGTCTTTTATCGCTTTTACTTTGAACTTATTCTTTCCACACCATTTTGCAAAGGCATCACTCACAATTAGCATGGCTATCGGAAAGCTTTCGTCCTGAAGCCCAAAGTGGTCTCTCATGGGGTTGTCCATTGGTGTATATAGTTCTGGCTCTACTGTATGACACAACTTGGTAAAGAATGACCCGAAACTCTTGTGGCGAGTTTTCCCCACTCCATGGGCCACCTCTTGTTTATAAAAGAACTGCCGGTAAACGCCATGTATATCCCCATCATGGATTCGTTTGAATATCTCTTCCTTGTTCGTGTTGAGCATTTCCAAATACGCACCGTCCACTCCTTGCAATGAATACCGAGAACGAAACACATTGAAGTAATCCTTTCGGCTAACTGCGCTTTTATCGAAATAGAATCTCTGAAATGTTTGAAATCCAATATTTCCACTGCGTTGCACAAACGAAATGTCAATGATCTCATCCACGTTCTTGTTTCGAAGATGGTCGTCAATCTGCTGGCAAACTGCCGCAGCACACGTTTCAATGTACTTCTCTGCACCCATATTCACATGCTATCCTGTTTCCCCATACAACCACTTCTGGAAACCAATGAAGTTCTCCCGAACGGTGGCAATGGAGCCTAATTATGCCTTGGCATCTGCCACAGCGTTATATTTCAATTTTGATCAGTCATAATTGATCGTGTTTTATTCTACACAAGTCATCCTTCGAAGACTCGCTCGAGCCTAGGGGCTAGAGTCCAAGAAGAGAACCTACACGCCAAATCACTACGGTTCCAAAGGATACAAGCAAACCCACAAGGAATAGGAATGCGCCTATTTTAAAGAACTGATACTTCAGCCACGTTATCCGAGAATTATAAATGATTTGGATTGCAAGTTCTTTTTCATACTCTGTGAACTTGGCATCAACCTTAGTCTTTTTAATCATCTTCTTTTCGAGAACTGATTCATCTATGGTTCGCAGATAGCCGAAGTAATGGATATTCTCAAAAACTTTTTCTTCATCAATCTTCTCGCTCAGCTTTGTGACCAATCGCTTGACAAGAGTTTCGTTGCCCTTTTTGTTTTTTCTATCAATCTTGGCCAAGATTGGAAAAAGCGGAATCAGGCATTGTACGAAGGACAAAAACGAAAAAGGTATTAGCACATAATATCCAACGGTTCTAATATCCTGATTTCCCTCAAAGTTGATTTGTGTAAACCCGAATACGATGGCACCGATAAGCGCTAATAATCCGAAATTCTTTGCTTCAGCAAACTTCAACCAGTCATTCACGTTGGCGAAGATGTCTTTAAGCTTATCTAAGTGGTTTTGATTTTCTTCCATTTATAGCTTGATGTTGTTGATTTCAGGAACGATAAGTCGCCCACCGTATAGCCCACTTCCTGTACTGGGCATATTCGGGTATTCTCTTGCATGAAGGTTCTTTAAGTAAGGAGATGTCGAATTTTCTTCTTTCAGACCTTTATACACTTTCCCTGATACAAGAATTGGAGACGG
>JBFHEW010000160.1:0-6127 GCA_041583955.1 Bacteroidia bacterium
ATGATCGGGGTTGATGTGGAAGCGATAGAAGTGACCGAAGACCGCGAGAAATTCAGGAAACTGATGGGTGAGATCGGAATTCCGATGGCACCCCAGGCAACCGCCAAATCGTTTCTGGAAGGCAAGGAGGTAGCGCAGAAATTCGGATTCCCACTCTGCATCCGCTCTTCCTACACGCTTGGTGGGGCAGGTGCAGCGGTTGTGTACGAACAGTCGGAATTCGATAACCTGCTCAATAGAGGACTGCATCTGTCACCTATCAAAGAGGTGATGATAGACAAGGCCTTGCTCGGATGGAAGGAATTCGAGTTGGAGCTGCTTCGCGATAAGAACGATAACGTCATCATCATCTGTTCCATAGAGAACTTCGACCCGATGGGGATCCATACAGGAGATTCCATCACAGTGGCACCGGCCATGACCCTGAGCGACAAGACCTATCAGCGAATGCGTGATATGGCCATACACATGATGCGCTCCATTGGGAATTTTGCCGGAGGTTGCAATGTTCAGTTTGCGGTGAGCGATGACGAGAAGGAAGATATCATTGCCATTGAGATAAACCCACGTGTGAGCCGTTCTTCGGCCTTGGCTTCAAAAGCAACAGGTTACCCCATTGCTAAGATCGCAGCCAAACTCGCCATCGGATATCATCTGGATGAACTCCAGAACCAGATAACGAAAACCACTTCGGCTTTCTTTGAACCTACCTTGGATTACGTCATTGTCAAGATACCACGCTGGAATTTTGACAAGTTCAAAGGTTCGGACAGGAAACTCGGCCTGCAAATGAAGTCGGTAGGAGAGGTAATGGGAATCGGTCGCACGTTTCAGGAAGCATTGCAAAAAGCCTGTCAGTCGCTAGAGATAAAACGTAACGGTCTGGGTGCCGATGGCAAGGAACTCACCGATCAGGATCAGATACTCGATAGTCTCAAACATGCCAGTTGGAACCGATTGTTCCATATCTACGATGCCTACAAGATGGGTATTCCTACCAAGACCATCCAAAAGATCACACGGATCGACCCATGGTTCCTGGAGCAGATTCACGAACTCATTGAGTTGGAGAACGAGATCCAGAAATTCAATCTGGCAAACCTGCCCAAAGCATTGCTATATGAAGCAAAGCAAAAGGGCTATGCCGACAGACAGATCGCCCATCTGTTGAACTGTTGGGAGAGCGAGGTTTTCAAGAAACGACAGGAGTTCAACATTCAGCGTGTTTACAAACTTGTTGATACCTGCGCGGCAGAGTTCCCAGCACAGACTCCGTATTACTACTCAACATTCGAAGAACGCAACGAAAGTGTAGTGACAGAGAAGAAGAAGATCGTGGTGCTGGGTTCAGGACCTAACCGTATCGGGCAGGGAATTGAGTTCGATTACTGCTGTGTGCACGGGGTATTGGCAGCCAAAGAATGTGGTTACGAGACCATTATGATCAACTGTAACCCCGAAACCGTATCAACCGATTTCGATGTGGCGGATAAGCTCTATTTCGAGCCTGTTTTCTGGGAGCACATCTATGACATCATCCTGCACGAGAAACCGGAAGGAGTGATCGTACAGTTGGGAGGACAAACGGCCCTGAAGCTGGCTGAGAAGTTGGAGCGTCACGGCATCAAGATCATCGGTACCGATTTCAAATCGCTTGATCTGGCAGAAGACCGCGGACGATTCTCCACACTATTGGCAGAGAACAACATCCCTTATCCGAAATTCGGAGTGGCAGAAGATGCAGATACGGCTCTGGAGCTGTGTAAAGAGCTCGGCTTTCCGCTGCTGGTGCGTCCATCCTACGTACTCGGAGGTCAAAGCATGAAGATCGTGATCAACGAGCAGGAACTCGAAAACCATGTTGTTAATCTGCTGAAGGATATTCCTGGGAACAGGATTCTTCTCGATCATTTCCTTGAAGGAGCCATTGAGGCAGAGGCCGATGCCATCTGCGATGGGGAGGATGTACAGATCTTGGGCATCATGGAACACATAGAGCCTGCCGGTATACATTCTGGCGACAGTTATGCCCTGCTTCCATCGTTCGATCTCAATGACAACGTGTTGGAGCAGATCGATAGGCACACGAGAACCATCGCCATGAAACTGAACACGGTGGGGCTTATCAATATTCAATTTGCCGTGAAGGACGAGGTCGTCTACATCATCGAAGCCAATCCGAGGGCATCGCGTACCGTACCTTTCATTGCCAAGGCCTATCGCGAACCGTATGTTAATTACGCTACCAAGGTGATGATGGGTGAGAAAAAGTTAAAAGACTTTAAATTCAATCCGCACAAACAAGGCTACGCCATTAAGATCCCGGTGTTCTCATTTGATAAATTCCCGAACGTGAACAAGGAATTAGGACCCGAAATGAAGTCGACCGGAGAGGCCATCCGTTTCATCGATGACCTCAACGATGAGTTCTTCCGGGAGATCTATTCCGAGCGTAACCTATATCTTAGCCGCTGATCACGTTAAGAACGTATGACAGGCGTCTTTAAAACCATACTGTTCCTTGTAGTTCTCTACTACGCTTGGAAGCTGCTTTTCCGGTTGTTCTTTCCGGTCATTGCCAAGAAAGTGGTGAACAAGGCACAGCAGAATATGGAAGACCGTATGCGTCAGGCCTACGAACAGCAACATGGGCGTTCGTATACCGATCAGGAGGGAGACATCATCATCCAGAAAGGAGCGGAAAGACGCAAGTCTGGAAGTGTTTCCGATACCGATGGTGAGTATGTGGAGTTTGAGGAGATCAAAGAATAGAAGCTATCTAATGGCTTCAATCCCAATTTTAGTTCAACATCATGGATAAATTGAAAAAATCACTTCCGCATTTGGCAGTGCTACTTGCCTTTGCCGGAATATCGTTGGCATACATGAGTCCGCTTCTGCAGGGCAAGGAACTGTTCCAATCCGATATTGTCAACTTTCTCGGAATGAGTAAGGAAATTGCCGATTTCCGAGAGGATACAGGGGAGGAGGCACTGTGGACAAATTCCATGTTCGGAGGAATGCCTGCGTATCAGATATCTGTTCTGTACCCCAATAACTGGACACAGAAGATCCTGAAAGTGATCAACCTCGGAATACCAAGGCCGGCCAATTACATTTTTCTCATGCTTGCCGGAGCGTATTTCATGTTCCTGATGATGGGAGTTGGATGGCGCTACGCTCTTATCGGGTCGGTCGGATTCGCATTTGCAAGTTATTCGGTCATCATTCTGGAGGCGGGTCACAACTCCAAGGCGCACGCCATGGTTTTCATGGCTCCGGTGATCGGGTCCATTCTGCTTACATACAAAGGACGTTACCTTCTGGGCGCGGCATTGCTGGCGCTTTTCCTATCGCTCGAAATTGCCACCAATCACCTTCAGATCACCTACTATCTATTGCTGGTTGTACTCATTTTGGGTGCAGTGAAATTGATCGATGCGGTGAAGAAGGGCGAGCTTCCTGAGTTTGCAAAGGCCACTGGGATCATGGTGGTGGCCGCTCTGGTTGCCGTTGGTCCGAACATCTCGGCCCTATGGACCACTGCCGATTACGGAGCGGAGACCATGCGTGGCAAGTCAGAACTATCCACCCAACAGGAAAGCACAGGTCTCGATAAGGAGTACGCCATGCGTTGGAGCTATGGGGTCGGAGAAACATTCACGTTGCTAATCCCGGATTTCATGGGAGGCTCCTCGCAAGGGAGTTTGGACGAAAAGTCGAATGCATACGAGACCATGGTCGATAAAGGCATTCCGAAGAATCAGGCAAAGGGAATCATAGCCAACCTTCCATTGTATTGGGGAACCCAACCTTTCACTTCAGGTCCGGTGTATCTGGGCGCAGCCATCTGCTTCTTGGCCATGCTCGGCTTTCTGGTCATCAAGAACAGCAACAGATGGTGGTTATTGATCGCGTTCATTCTTTCTGTCATGCTATCGTGGGGGCATAATTTTGCCGTGTTCTCCGATTTCTTCTTCTACTACGTTCCTGGCTACAATAAATTCCGTGCGGTTTCCATGACCCTCGTTATTGCACAGCTGGTGCTGCCCATTGTGGCCGTACTTGGTCTGAAGGAGCTTCTGGAATCGAACGATAAGCAGGAAATGAAGAAAAGCCTGATGATCGCTGCAGGTGTGGTAGGAGGCATCTGTCTGTTGTTTGCCGCCCTTCCAGGCATGTTTTTCGATTTCACTTCACCCAACGATGTACAACTCGCACAGGCCGGTTTTCCTGATTGGCTCGTTGATGCTCTTATCGATGACAGGCGATCATTGCTGCAGTCGGATGCCATGCGCTCTCTGGTCATTGTGCTGCTCACGGCCGGACTTCTGTTTGCCGCCATCATGAATAAGTTACAGGCGAAAACCGCACTGCTCTTGATCGGGGTCATTACGCTCTTCGACCTTGTGCAGGTGGATAAACGCTACTTGGACAACGATGATTTCGTAAGTGCCAAGAAGAACAAGAGTGCGATCTCTGCTACCGCTGCCGACCAGCAGATCCTGCAGGATCCGGACCCGAATTTCAGGGTGATAAATCTGGCCACTAGCACCTTCAATGATTCGAAAACGTCCTATTTCCATAAATCAATAGGAGGGTATCATGGTGCCAAATTGAAGCGCTACCAGGAGTTGATCGATTCATGCATCAGCAGGACGAATCTTGCCGTACTGAACATGCTCAATACCAAGTATTTCATCACACCCGATAAGGAAGGAAGGCCTTCGGTAAGGCGCAACCCGCTGGCATTGGGCAATGCGTGGTTTGTGAGTGAGGTGAAGATGGTAGACAATGCCGATCAAGAACTGGCCTCGCTTTCTGACGACAGTTTCAATCCTGCAGAATTGGCCGTAATTGATAAGCGATTCTCGGAAGAGTTGAACGGGTTCCAACCTGTTTACGATTCCACAGCAAGCATCCTTTTTCTGGAATACCAGCCCAATTACCTGAAGTACGCCACAGAAGCCTCGCGTGAGCAATTGGCTGTTTTCTCCGAGATCTATTTCGCCAATGGTTGGAATGCTTATGTCGATGGGGAGCTCCAGCCACATTGGCGAGCGAATTACGTGCTGAGAAGCATGCGCATTCCGGCCGGAAATCATGAAGTGGAGTTCAAATTCGAACCACAGGTGTACTACACAGGCGAGAAGATCTCGCTGGCAGGTTCTATCCTACTTGTGTTGTTCGTTCTTGGTGGCGTGGCAGCAGACATACGCTCAAACAAAGCCGGGTAACCTTGAAAAAGGTTCTCATCATCACGTACTATTGGCCACCGAGTGGTGGGGCAGGGGTACAGCGATGGTTGAAATTCGCCAAATACCTGCCCGAGTTCGGTTACGATGTGCATGTGCTGACGGTAAGACCCGATAGGGCCACCTACCCGCAGCGTGACGAATCGCTTCTGCAACAGGTGCCAGCGAACATAACGGTGCATTGCACCGATACTTCTGACCCGTATGCTATTTATGCGCTGTTCGGTAAAGGCGCTCCTTCGAGCGGATTTGCAAACGACCACGTATCGGGCGTAAAAGGACTGATCAAAACCTTGGCGCGGTTTGTTCGAGGCAATTTGTTCGTGCCCGACCCACGCAAAGGATGGAACCGATTTGCCATCGAAAAGGCAAACGAACTCATCCGCAAGCATGGAATAAAAACCGTTGTGACCTCTTCTCCGCCTCATTCGACCCAGTTGATAGGCTTGGAGCTGAAACGTACGCTTGGCGTGAGGTGGATAGCCGATATGCGCGATCCATGGACCCGAATCTATTACGTTTCCGAGCTGCTTCAGACAGAATGGGCAAGGAAAAAGAACGCCAGATTGGAACGGCAAGTGCTGGAACAGGCAGACACGGTGGTAACCGTAAGCCATAGTCTGGCGCACGATTTCCGCGAACTGGCCCCTGCGCTGAAAGAGGAGAACGTGAAGGTGATACCCAACGGATTCGATGAAGCGGATTTTGACATCAGCGTTGCCTTGGACCCAGAGTTCACCATAGGATATATGGGCACCATAACCGAACAATACGATATCAGTTCGCTGTTGGAGGTCATTGCATCGGAAGGTCTTGATGTGGGTTTCCGGTTCATTGGTGATGTGCAGGCCGGATTAAGGTATCGACTGACG